>JBGVIJ010000014.1:0-23694 GCA_045123075.1 Phascolarctobacterium sp.
CGTGAAACCAGCCTTAAGATGAGATCTCTCATAGAGTAATCTAGTAAGACACCTTGGAGAACACGAGGTTGATAGGTCGGGAGTGTAAGTACAGCAATGTATTCAGCGGACCGATACTAATATGTCGAGGGCTTGACTTAAAATAACTCGTAAGTTAAAATTCTTCTGAGAAGTTTTCAGGGTATAACCTTGAAAAGAATAATCCGGTGGTGATGGCTAAGGGGATCCACCTGTTCCCATCCCGAACACAGTAGTTAAGCCCTTAAACGTCGAAAGTACTTGGCTGGAAGCGGCCTGGGAGGATAGAAAGCTGCCGGTTAGAAAACAGCACTGCTAATGCAGTGCTGTTTTTCTTTTATGTCATTTTTCTTTTTACTTGTTTTGTTGTAAAATAAAAATAGGAAGATGATTTTATGTACTGTTCTTTTAGTTTATATAGTTTTGTGCATATCACGAATTGCTTTGCAAAAAGGCATAAAGGAGGCTAATAAAATGTGTAATAACCATAAACATTTTATGCAAGCTGCTATTGATGAGGCAGAAAAGAATTTACTTACTAACGACGGTGGCCCTTTTGGTGCGGTAATCGTTAAAGACGGAAAGATTATTGCGCGTGGTCATAATGAAGTACTTAAAAACAATGACCCTACTTGTCATGCAGAAATGCAAACTATTCGTGCTGCTTGTGAAGCTTTGGGAACCTTTGATTTAAGTGATTGCGAACTTTATACTTCTTGCTATCCTTGTCCTATGTGTCTTTCTGCTACCATTTGGGCAAACATTAAGGTTGTTTACTACGGCAACACTGCTAAAGATGCAGCTGACATTGGCTTTAGAGATGATTATATCTACGACTTTATTAAAGGCAACTGCGTTGACGAAAGCGTTATGAAAATTTCTCCGTGTAATCGTGAAGAAACAATTGTTACCTTTAAGAAGTTTATGGATAAAAATGATAAGAAGATGTATTAAAAAGCATACTTCTTTCTGTGAAACATTCTAAAAATATCGCTTATTTAGGTGTAATAAGTCTACATTTTTGATATAATAATTGTATGATTATTAAAGGAGGCTCTGCCTATGAAAATAGAGTTTACAAAAATGCACGGTGCAGGCAATGACTATGTTTATGTGGACTGCACTAAGGAAGATTTGCCGAACCCCGGTGCAATCTCCGAATATGTAAGCCACAGACGTTTTGGTGTTGGTAGTGACGGTTTGATTATGATTTGCCCGTCCGATGTTGCGGATTTCAAAATGCGTATCTTCAACGCTGACCAATCCGAAGGCAAAATGTGCGGTAATGGTATTCGTTGCGTAGCAAAGTATGTTTATGACAATGGCTTAACTGATAAGGAAGAAATTAAAATTGATACCTTATCTGGTGTAAAAACTATTAATGTTAATGTTGAGGAGGGTAAAGTTGTGAGTGCTAGAGTTGATATGGGTAAACCCATTTTTAGATGCAAAGATATCCCGATGATTAGTGACCATTTCATTTTCGTTGACCAAGGTCTGGTTTTGAGCGATAACTATGGTGAAGAAAAAGTTGTTTATAACGGCACTTCTATTTCTATGGGCAATCCTCACTTTGTAACCTTCGTTAAAGATGTTGATAGCCTTAACCTGGAAGAATTGGGTCCTCAATTCGAACATCATCCGCTGTTCCCCGAAGGCGTTAACACTGAATTCGTAGAAGTTATCGACAAAAATACCGTTAAATTCCGCGTTTGGGAACGTGGTAGCGGTGAAACTTGGGCTTGCGGTACCGGCGCATCTGCTGTTTGTGTAGCTGCTGTACAAATTGGTCGCGCTGGTAAAAAAGGTGAACCTTTGACTGTTATCGCTAAAGGCGGCACTTTGCAAGTAACCTTTGATAAAAATGACCACGTATACTTGGAAGGTCCTGCAGTAACCTCTTTCACTGGTGTTGTTGAAGTTCCTGACGAAGTAGTTAAATAATTTTAATGTAGATATTTTATTTTAAATGGGGGATTCTCAAAAATGGCTTTAGTAAATGGTAATTATTGTAATCTTAAAGAAACCTATCTTTTTGCAGACATTGCACGCAAAGTAAACGCTTTCGTTGCTGCTAATCCTGAAAGAAAACTTATTCGCTTAGGCATTGGCGACGTAACTAAACCGCTTGCTCCTTGCGTTATCGAAGCTATGGAAAAAGCAGTTCAAGAAATGGGTGTGCAAGCTACTTTCCGTGGTTATGGTCCTGAACAAGGCTATGGATTTTTGCATGAAGCTTTGATTAAATACTATGCTTCTTTTGGTGTTGAACTTGCTAGCGATGAAATTTTCGTTAGCGATGGTGCAAAAAGTGACTGCGGTAACATTACCGACATCTTCGATAACAGCAACACTATCTTGATTCCTGACCCGGTTTATCCTGTTTACTTGGATACCAACATTATGTGCGGTCGTAACGTTATTTATATGCAAGGCACTCCGGAAAACAACTTCCTGCCCATGCCTAACGATGACGTAAAAGCTGACATCATTTATTTGTGCTCTCCTAACAATCCTACTGGTTCCGCTTATAATAAAGAACAATTGGAAGCATGGGTTGCTTATGCACGCAAAAACAATGCTGTAATTTTGTACGATGCTGCTTATGAAGCATTCATTACTGACCCGGCAATTCCTCGCAGCATCTTCACTATCGCAGGTGCAAAAGAATGTGCAATCGAATTGTGCTCCTTGTCTAAAACTGCAGGCTTTACCGGTACTCGCTGTGGTTATACTATCGTTCCCCATGGTTTGGTTCGTAAAACTGCTGATGGCAAAGATATGGAACTTAACGCTATGTGGCTCCGTCGTCAAACCACTAAGTTTAACGGTGTTCCCTACATCATTCAACGTGGTGCAGAAGCAGTATTCACCGAAGAAGGCATCAAACAATGCCGTGAAAACATTGCTTTCTACCAAGAAAATGCTCGCATTATGATGGCTGGCTTCGATAAATTGGGCATTAAATATTTTGGTGGCGTTCACTCTCCGTATCTGTGGGTACAATGCCCCAACGGTATGTCCTCTTGGGAATTCTTCGACTTCCTGCTTGAAAAACTTGCTGTTGTTGGTACTCCGGGCGTTGGCTTCGGTAGCATGGGTGAAGGTTACTTGCGTTTGACTGCTTTCGGTAGCCGCGAAAACACCATCGAAGCAATGGAACGTATTGTTGAAGGTTTGAAATAAGAGGAGATTAGAAATGAAAAAATTGTTTTTAACTCTTGTTATGGTACTGATGATGTCCGTTAGCGCAGTATGCAGTGCTGCTAATGGCAAAATGCTTTCTGCTGAAGAAAAGCTGGTTGGCGATTTCTTGAATGCTAAAAGCTATGGTGCAATTACCTCCATCATGACCGACAATATGAAAAAAAGCTTAACTGCTGATGCATGGAACAACTATAAAGAACAAGTAGCTAAAAACTTTGGCAACTTGACTATGAGAAAATTGCGCGTTGTTCAAAAATTTGACGATGCAGATGTACTTGTATATCAAGCAATTTTTGAAAAAGTTCCTGCTGCTGAATATAGCTTCGTGTTTATGATTCAAAATGGTAAACCGATGCTGGAAAAATTCGGTTTGGCATTGCCTCCGAAACCTCAAGCAGAACAAGCACCTGCAAAATAAGAGCATAACTAAAAATTTAAACTCCACGTCTTACGGCGTGGAGTTTTTGTTTTGGGAAGCATTTATCTAAAAGGATAGTAATGTTATAATAAAAGTTAATGATTGAGAAAAAGTAGTAAAGTCTTGAATGGAAAAGAGACTGCTTTATAGAGATGGAGGTGATTTCGTGATAGAGATTTCTAGTTGGATGGATAAGTTTGTTGGAGTTTTGGAAGAATGCTTCGGAGACAGAGTATGGTTTGTTGGATTACAAGGAAGCTATGGACGAGGAGAAGCAACAGAAACAAGTGATATTGATGTTGTAGTTATCCTTGATGAACTTACTGCGCAAGATATTCAAGCTTATAATGCAATGTTAGATACCTTACCTAATAGGGAACTTATTTGTGGCTTTGTTTCCGGTAAAGAAGAAATTTTGAATTGGGAACCATCAGATTTATTCCAGTTTTATCACGATACAACACCGATAAAAGGTAGCCTTGATGAATTAGTTGCTGTAATTGATGAAGCTGTAATCGCTAGGGTAATCAAGATTGGCGCGTGCAATATCTATCATGGTTGCGTACATAATATGCTTCACGAAAAGAGTGAAGATATTTTAAAAGGCTTGTATAAAGCGGCTTCTTTTGTGATGCAAGCAATTTGTTATCAAGAAACTGGTTGCTACGTTAAAAGCCAGAAAGATTTGCTGGAAAAAGTTTCTAGTGATGAAAGAAGTATAGTTGAAAATTTCTTGAGTCTGAAAAATGGTGGCAAGGTTGATTTTGAAGAAATGTCCAACACGTTGTTTGCGTGGTCTAAAAAATGGATTGGAAATAAAAGGTGATAAATATGTCAGATAAATTTTTAGTAATAGATGGTAGTAGCTTAATTCACAGAGCTTTTTTCGCACTGCCCCCCTTGATGAACAAAAAAGGTTTGCACACTGGCGCAGTGTACGGCTTCTGCAATATGCTGCTGAAATTGTTGGATGAAGTTAAGCCTAAATATGTGGCTGTTGCTTTTGACAAATCTCGTAAGACTTTTAGAACAGAGATGTTTGCAGATTACAAAGGCACTCGCAAGCCGACACCTAGCGAATTATCCGAACAGTTTCCTCTGACTATGAAAGTTTTGGAAGCGTTGAACATTGTTTCTTTGGAATTGGATAATTACGAAGCGGACGACATTATCGGTACTTTTGCAAAGCATGCTCCGGAAGATGTGGAAGTACACATTATTACCGGTGATCGTGACGAATTGCAGCTTATCGACAAACGCACCAAGGTTTATTACACCAAGCGCGGCATTACAGATGTGCAAATTTTTGACGAGGAAGAGTTCGCTGCAAATTACGAAGGCCTCGCCCCTAAACAACTTATTGAACTGAAAGGTTTGATGGGCGATACTTCTGATAATATTCCCGGTGTGCCTGGTGTTGGTCAAAAAACTGCCATGAAGCTTATCTTGGAATATGGCGACGTAGAAACTGTTTTGGAAAACGCAGCCAATGTTAAAGGTAAAGCTTTGCAAGCCAAATTGATGGATAACAAAGAATCAGCATTGCTTAGTAAAAAATTGGCAACTATCTTTACTGACGTACCTGTTTCTTTAAATATGCAGGACTACGAAGTGAAATCTGTTAAGGACGAAGCACGTTCTTTGCTTTTAGATTTAGAGTTTAGAAATATGTACGAACGCTTTGCTGCTGTACTTGGTGGTAAGGTTGAAGAGGAAGCAGTTGCTGATTTCGGACTCTTTGGTGAATTTGTAGAAGAAGTTGTAAAAACTAAAAATCTTTTGGCTACTGATGCAGAAGCTAAGGTTTTCTTCGACAAGCTTGTTGGCAACGGTAAAGTTACTGCCTTCGTCGCAACTATTGCGGGAAATCTTCCTAATTTGCTTTTCACAAAGGCAGAGTTCTACGTGGACGACAAGGTTTATGTTTTAGAAGAAGCAAGCGATGGTTGGCAACGCTTTTACGATTGGCTTGCTAACGAAAATGCTTTGAAGGCTACCTGCGATAGCAAAGAAATCTACAAAGTTTGCTTGTGCAAGGGCTTTGAAGCAAAAGGCATTGTGGAAGATGTAGCGCTTGCTGCGTACATTGATG
Organism: Phascolarctobacterium sp.; assembly: GCA_045123075.1. GTDB lineage: Bacteria > Bacillota > Negativicutes > Acidaminococcales > Acidaminococcaceae > JAHHUH01. Next base: position 5,736 of record JBGVIJ010000014.1, read on the forward strand.
ACTCCGGTCATGGTTCGTATGATTTGGAAGATGTAACTACTCGTTACATTTTTGGTAAAAAGGTGGAAGGTGCTGAAGCAGTAGATGCTTTGGTGAAAATCTTCCAAGAATATTTAAAAGTAAAAGAACAAGACACTTTATATAAAAATTTGGAAATGCCTGTGGCGAAAGTGCTGGCAACCATGGAATTCAACGGCGTTAAGCCTGATATGGAACTTCTGGACCAACTTTCTGAAGATATGAGCTTCCGTATTAAGAAGCTTGAAAAAGATGCAGTTGAACAAGCTGGTGAAGAGTTCAATCTGAAATCTCCTAAGCAATTGGGCGTAGTGCTTTTTGAACATTTAGGCTTGCCCGTTATCAAAAAGACTAAAACCGGTTATTCCACTGACGTTAAAGTTTTGGAAGAACTGGAAGGCAAGCATCCTTTGATAGGCACTATTTTGGAACATCGCAAACTGGCGAAGCTCCAATCCACTTATATTGATGGTTTGAAGCCTTTGAAGAATGCTGTGACCGGACGTATTCATACTCGCTTCCAACAAACTGTTACGGTTACCGGTCGTCTTTCCAGTACTGATCCTAATATGCAAAACATTCCTACCCGCACCGAAGAAGGTAAGCAAATTCGTAAGGTGTTCGTTCCCGGCGAAGGTTACGACTACCTGATGAGCTGCGACTATTCTCAAGTTGAATTGCGTATTTTGGCATGCATTGCTAAAGACGAAGTTATGCTGGAAGCTTTCAAAAACGGACAGGACGTTCACGCTCGTACTGCTGCAGAAGTTTTTGGTGTGCCTCTTGATGAAGTGACTAGCCAAATGCGTAGCAGAGCGAAAGCTGTAAACTTTGGTATCGTGTATGGTATTAGCGACTTTGGTTTGGCTGCACAAATTAAGGTTAGCCGCAAGGAAGCAGCAGGCTACATCGAAAGCTACTTTGAACGCTACACTGGTGTGAAGCAATATATGGATGATATGATTGAGCTGGCTCGTAAGCAAGGTTACGTTACTACATTGCTTGGTCGCAGAAGATATCTGCCGGAAATCAACCACACCAATTTTAACCTGCGTAGCTTTGCAGAGCGCACTGCCATTAACACTCCCATCCAAGGAACTGCGGCAGATATTATGAAGAACGCTATGGTTAAAGTTGCTGAAGCGTTGAAAGAAGCAGGACTCAAATCTCGCATCTTGCTTCAAGTACACGACGAACTTGTACTTGAAGTTCCCGAAGCTGAAAAAGAAGTTGCTGCTAAAGTAGTAAAAGAAGCTATGGAAAGCGCTGCGACTTTAGATATTCCTCTCCTTGCGGAAGTAAGCTTTGGCAAGAACTGGGCGGAAACAAAATAGGAGGTAACTATGCCTGAAATGCCCGAAGTGGAGCAAGTGCGAAAAACTCTTGCGCCGCGCATTACAAATAAAAAAATCACTTTCGTAGAAGTGTACTTGGATAGATTGGTTAAGCACCCTACTGTAGAAAAGTTTGTAGAAGGCTTAACCGGTAAAAGTATTTTGGAAGTTGGTCGCAAGGGTAAGTACCTTGTGCTTAAGACTGACGAGAACCAAAAGCTTATCGTGCATTTGCGTATGACAGGCGCGTTGATTGCTCAAGATAGTGAGCAGGAAGCACCGCCTTACGCTAAAATTAAATTTACTTTGACTGATGGCGTAACTTTGTGGTTTACTGATATCCGCACTTTTGGCACGCTGTACCTTGTTACTAACGACGATGCCTACATCGATGGTTACGAAACTTTAGGGCCGGAGCCTTTGAGTGCAGGCTTTACCTTTGAATATTTAGAGCCTTTGGCGAAAAAAGCACGCAAGCCCATTAAAACTTTTATCTTGGATCAAAAAGTAATTGCTGGCTTGGGGAACATCTATGCTGATGAATGTTTGGCGTTGAGCGGAATTAACCCTTTGCGTCACGCCAACACTTTGAACCCTGAAGAAGTGCGTGCTTTGTGTGAAGCGGTGAACGCTGTAATCGCCCAAGGTATTAAGAATCGTGGTACTACCTTCCGTGATTATAAGGATGGCGAAGGTAAGAGCGGTGAAAACCAAAAATATTTGTTGGTATATGGACGTGGGGGTAAGCCTTGCAAAAAATGTGGGGAAGCTCTGGCTACTGCCAAAGTTGGTGGCAGGGGAACCGTTTATTGCCAACATTGTCAAAAATAGGAGAAGCTTATGAAGATTATTGGTTTAACTGGTGGTATTGCTTCCGGCAAAAGTACTGTGGCGACAGAGCTGCGCAAGCACGGCATCCCTGTTTTTGATGCGGATGAAGCAAGCCGTAATGCTGTTGCCAAAGGCAGCAAAGGTCTTACTATGGTAGCAGAAGCTTTTGGTGCTGAATACTTAACTAGTGATGGCGAAATGGATAGAGCGAAAGTATCTGCCAAAGTTTTTAGCGATAAGGAAGCTTTAAAAACCTTGGAAGGAATTTTGCATAAGATTGTGTGGGACGAAGCAAAAGCTTTTATGGCGGAAGCTAAAGAAGCAGACGCGAAACTTGCAGTTTTGGACGTGCCCCTTTTGATTGAATGTAAGTGGCACGAAAGAGTGGACTGTGTTTGGCTTGTTGCCGTAAGCAAGGAACAACAAATTAAACGTGCCATGATTCGCAGTGGCTTGACTGAAGATGAAGTAAAAGCTCGTATCGCGGCGCAAATGTCTTTGGAAGACAAAAAGAAATTCGCGGACGTGGTGCTGGATAATAGCGGTAGCTTAGAAGCAACGTTGGAGCAAGTGCGTAAAGAGCTGGAAAAAGTTTTGGCTTAAAATTTCCTGATAGAATTTTGTTAAAAAGTTGTTGACACATAATTTTTGATGTGCTATTATATCTATGTTGTTATCAAACATCTGACGACGCGGTAGTGGCGGAATGGCAGACGCGCTAGCTTCAGGCGCTAGTGGGGGCGACCCTGTGGAGGTTCAAGTCCTCTCTACCGCACCATTTCAAAACTATCAAAACTCCAAATGCGGTTGTGGTGGAACGGCAGACACGCTACTTTGTGGGGGTTGTGGGCGAAAGCCCGTGTGGGTTCAAATCCCACCAACCGCACCAACTCTCAACTATTAAGTCACGAGGAACGGCTCCAGTACTGACTTTTAAGGCTCAAGAATGAAAATTCTTGGGTCTTTTTTTGTTGTCTTTTTAGCTGTTTTTGGTCTTATACCTACGCTAACTACTTCAGAAAATGCTTTTGGGAATTGAAAGTATATCATTTTAAAAGCACTGCTTTAGACGGATAGTGTTTCTAAAAGTCCCTAAAGGTGGTGAAGTAGAAAAATAATTTGTGAAATAATTGTGAACAAATTTAAAGCGAGGTGAAATAAGACAATGCACTTTGATTATTGCAGAAAAATTTATATGCAAAGATGTTTTGCTATGAATCTGTCTTCAAACACGACAAGTGCCTATGAGGTAACTTTAAGAACTTTTAGGAAGTTTTTATCAGACAAGGAACTACTGGAAGATGTAAGACATATAAGAGCGGAACATTTTAGAGAGTTCTTTATAATTGCGTCTTCAACTATGAATGGAGAAACAATGCAAGGGGTTTACCGAAGACTAAATACTTTCTTTAACTTCCTTGTAAAAGACAAAAAGATTATTGAGAATCCCTTGCAGTCTGTCGAGAAGCCTAAATGCTCCAAGCGTATCATAAAGTCTTTTAACAGTACTGAGGTTTCCACAATGTTGGCTGCTTATGATTTAGATACATTTATAGGCAGAAGAAACTATACTATCTTGTCTTTGCTCTTATCAACTGGTTTGAGACGTTCCGAATATATCAGTCTAACATTGTTAGATGTTGATATGGCAAATGGCTTTATCCGTGTTGTTGGTAAAGGTGATAAAGAAAGGATAGTACCAATCAGTAAGACTTTGTCTTTAATTCTTAGAAAGTACATAAAAGAACGTGCTGAATACTTAAAGGGATATGCAGATACACCTTTCTTCATTGTCAGCAAATACAGAAAAGGTTTGAGCAAAGAGGGAAGCAACAGTATTTTCAGTACCCTAAGAAAAGAATTAAAGCTGACAGGGAAAAGGTTTTCTGCTCATACTTGGAGGCATACTTTCGCTAAAGCCTTTCTTCTTAACGGTGGTGATGTATTCACCTTGCAGGAACTTTTAGGTCACGAAGATGTGGAGACCACAAAAGTTTATGTAGACTTAGCTGACGGAGACAAGGCGATACAAAATAATAAATACAATCCCTTAGATAATACTAAATGGCAATATTATTGAAAGACAACAAAGAAAGATGAGGTAATTAAAATGTTATATATCAACGAAAATCAACAAATCATTTCCAAAGTCAATGGAGTACAAATTCCCCAGTATCCGTACAAATGCGATGAACTCCATGGAGTAGTGTCCAGTATCAAATCTGTTGAAGATATGATGAGGGTTGCAGATATTATTGATGAAGCGGTAGATGCTTTTCTGTCTGCAAACAATCTGCAAGGTTTTAATAAAGAGGGCGGTTTGTCTGATGTTGGTCTTGCTTATGTAAAGAGTAGTGGAACTGCTGACAAATGGTTTAATTATGGAGCAAGTCTTTTTCAAATTGACTTTGAGCAATACCACGCAAAGAGACTTCAAGCTACAAGTTTAGCTCTTTCTTGTCTTATCAAAAAGAGAGCTATAATGTGTGATGAAGATACAGTCTTCTGCATTTCTAAAGACCATAGTCAAATTCTTCTTATCAATGAGGGTTGGGAAGACAACAGCAAGACCATAGGAACACAAGCGGTCATTGATGTAACCGATTGTATCTCTAAGGAACTCCAAAGGAAGTACGACATACATTTTGAGAAAGACAATAGCTTTAAGCATTTCTTTAATGATTTGTACATCTGTCATAATTTAGATATGTCTAAGACCTTAAAAGCTTTGCAGGATTTCCTTGCTGGTGTCTTTTGGGACTTTGAAGACGGAGAAGAAACAATGACAATCAAGGTAATAAAAACAGCAGAGGAGCTTATCGGTGCAGGAGATATCTAAAGGGGTGTAGAAAGAAAGAAATATGGCAAGCAGAAAAGAGGATAAATTATGAGTAGAGAAGAAGGAGATATTTTATTTATTGTCTTTTGTTTTTCTGTTTATTTATTTTTTGGTGGCACTGGTCTTTCGGTAGTTATAATGGCTTTGATAGGAATAGTAATGTTTTTACTGCCTTCACTTTTAGCAGGAGCTTTTCTAACAGGAGCATTAAAGGGTGGTTATTTCCATTTCACTCCTGCCTTTGGAGTTTTTCTGTTGTTATTAGCTTATATCATTTATAAGTGGTTAAAGAAATAATCTTAAAGACCCTTTGCGTTATCGCAGGGGGTCTCTTTTTATGAAGACAAGAGAGGATACAACAGGAGCAGTGGGGAGAGTTTCTGTCGGCTCTAACATTTCCAGTAGGTAGCTTTAAGACAGAGTAAAAAAAGAAAGACAAAAGTTTTAATATTACAGATTAAATATAAAAGACAAAAGCAAGAAAGGTCTTCCTGCTACAATGCACAATGTACACTACAACAGGAGTACCCTCTTTTACTTTTCCTTTAGTCTTTCCAGTAGTATCTTTAAGGCGACAATAGTACCCAACAAAATCAATTTCATTCCTTTATCTTATTTCCCCTCTATGTCTTTCTTTGAGAAGAACATTGTAAGATGTTTCTTTATGGAGCTATTAACAATAAATGTAAATAAATAGGGATATACAAAATACTAAGATTTTATTTCTCTTATGTTCTGTATATCCTATTTTTGTTTATTTAATCGCTAATGGTAGCGTTAAGATACTTCTTACTTTTGTAAGTAGGACTGTTTGTATGTCTGTTTTAAGTTTATCTTTACTCTATATATCTATAAACTCAAAGTGCCTTAGAGTCGCTCCCAGAGCCACTCTTTTCAAAAATACGACGCAAAAAATGCGTCTAAATTCCACAAGCGGACAAGTACATGGAGCTGCCCAGTTATTCCTTTATCCAGTCTTTAAAGTCTTTAAGTAACTCAAAGGAAGGAAGAAAGACAGTAACTTTCTTCTCCTCTTTGGTTCTTATGTTAGACCTCCATACAAACTGTATAAGTTCAGACAAGATTAAAGCTCTTTCGTCAACAGCTACACCTTTAGAATTAAGAAAGTTTCTTACTTTAACATTGGCGAAGCGGTGGACAAAGTAACCTACAAGACAGCAGTCGGTCAATTCATTGGTAGCTTTAAGGTTGCAAGGTCTCCACCTTTTCTTACTAATGTTTCTGTCGTAGGTAAAGAAATCCTCATATCCCTTATAGCAAGTCCAAAAGTATTTTCTTCTGTCTTTTTTAGGTAAGAGCTGACAAAGTTTCCTAAATTCATATTTCATTCTTACAGCGTTCTTTGTCCCTTTAGTCTTTTCTTTGATGTTTTGTTGATACCAATTTTTAGAGCAGGAGCAGGACTTGTCAGCAGGAAGACCAACAGGATACAAAAGGTTCAGCCTATGGGGTTTCAAAGGTTTATATCCGTCTACAATCAGACCGTCTTCAATATGTTTGAACTGGACGGAAATATTATACAAATCACAGTAGTATTTTAAGAAACTGTCCTGCATACGATAAGAGCAGATAAGAACGGACTTAAAGACATACCAAGTTTCTCTCTTAGTGCATTGTATAATGGTCTTTCCGTATTGGTAGAGGTCGTAAAGCTCCAAACGTCTCCTTAGGTCTTCAAAGATACCATCTTTTTTATATTGCTTAGTGTTGTAATAATGGGATTCATTCCAAGACAGTTTCCCATCAACATCAACGGAGACAAGACCACAGTCCATTAAGAGCTTATAGTCTTGGGGGGCATATTGCTCAATAATAGAGGGGCAGTCAGTATTTTTCTTTTGATTATATCCGACAAGGTTCTTTATCACTGTCGGTTCTTCATCAATGATTAAGTTATAGCCTTTGAGTAGCTCTAAGGTTTCATCGGTGAATAAATCAAAGAGAGCGTGAGTACAGCAAATGTTTCGACTATCAGCAAGCAAGAGCAGTATTTCCTTTGTCTTCTTTCCGATAGGCTGGACGCAGGAAGTACAGTCACAAATTCTGTCTACTTCTGTCTTAAATGGTGTTACTACAAGCCAACGCTCAAAAGGTCTTGAGTTAATCAAATCAATAATGGCGGTGGTCTTTCCGTAACCGGTAGGAGCGTCAAGGAACGCAAAGGTCAATGGTTTAATGTTGTTTGTTGTCATAGTTTTTATTACTCCAATTCGTTTTTTATTTCCAAGTAATAAGTACAAGAGAACGCCCAAGGTAAAGCATTACAAAGAGACGGAGAAAGGAGGAACGCTTTACATTGGACGCTCAAAAATACTCACAAATCGGAGGAAGAAGAAAAGCTGACAATACTTTTCCTCTTGTATGTGTCACGCTTGGGGAAATGGTTTTATATAGCACAAAAGCAGTAGGGATTAAGTTGCTGTGGAAAAAGCTTAAAATGACGCAAGGAAACATAAGGACAGGGTAAATAAAAACGCTCACAAGTCAAATATGGAAGCCTTTGGAGCTGTTATTGGAGCAGACAAGGGTAAAAGTAAGGGGGAATGGACAAAGTGGACAGCTCCATGGAGTAGTGTCCTGTTGGGTGCCAAAACAGCACCCCACATACAATAGATTAAAAGTACTGCCATTTTAGAAGTACCTAAAAATTCAGTGTGGGGGTATGAAACGTACCTTCAGCATAAAGGGGTGAACAATTCGTTCAGTCATATTGTTGGATACGTCATTTGGGCATATCGTCAACTTCAGGGTGGTTGTTTCGACGTACCTGAACTCAAAAAGGGTGTCGCAATTCGTTACTCCCTTTTAAAGACCACTTTTCCAAAATGGAAATATGATAAATTTATGGGGGGTCGCATTTTACGACGGTACTTTAATGAAAAGATGGAGTGATGAAACATCACCCCACATAAACCAAAAGACCACAAGAGTTTCCACCTGTGGTCTTCATTGATTCCTCTATTTATTTATAACCTTTTTTCTGCTCCCAACGCTTAACGAGTTTGTAGAAAGTGCTTTTAGGCAGGTTCTCAAGTTTCATAAACTCAACAGCAGTTGTCTTTCCACGTTTCCAGTTGATATAGTTCTGTTCAAAGGTATCACTTATGGTCGCTTTGGGTCTTCCATAAGCTTTACCCTCTGCAAGAGCAAGCTCTATTCCCTCTTGCTGTCTTTGTCTTATGGTTTCTCTTTCCAGTTCAGCCAACGCTCCAAAGACAGTCAGCATAAATTTTCCCTGCGGTGTAGTGGTGTCTACATTTTCCTTTAAAGACATAAAAGAGACCTCTTTTGCCTGTAAGGTATCTAAAATGGTGATAAAGTCCTTTGTGGAACGTGCAAGTCTGCTAATACTTTCTACAATGACAACATCTCCTGCACGAACATAGTCAAGCATAGCTCTAAGCTGTGGGCGGTCTTTAACATTCTTACCGCTTACTTTTTCTTCAAAGACTTTGTCAGCCTTAATGCTTTTGTCAGATAATAAAGCGTGTTGTCTTCCTGTGTTCTGTTCTTCTGTTGATACTCTGATGTAAACGATGTTTGCCATTGTCTTTACCTACTTTCTTTGTATGATTGGTTTATTTGTGTTGTCTCTATTTCTAAAATAAGCGTAGCGTTTCTAAAAGTCAATAGAAAAATAGAAACGTCCACAAAATAATTTAGAAACTTTTAGGGAAGTCCCGGAACTGCTTTATAGACATATCCATAAATGTATAGTTTTAGAAACACTTTTGGTACTTCCAGTAGAGACCAAGAGAAAGCAGGAGCAGACCAAAGGCAGGAGCAAAGAGAAATACTTTAGTGGTAGATGTTGGCGGTGCTTTGCCTTGCCTTTATGAATGAAGACAGGAGAAAGCAGGGAGCAGAAAATGAACAGCAGGAGCGTATAGGAACGCAGGGGGTACAGGGGGGAATATGCGATAAATATAAAATAATATATGGTCTCTCAGAATTTTTTACCAAAAATCACTTTAGAGACGGTGTTGACAAAATGCAAAATAAAACCTATAATACACGCAGTCACACTGCTCCAGTAGGGCAGTGCTTTTGAAAGAAATACTTTATGCGAATTCTTGAGTTATGTTGGAATGTAGCAAAGGCTTTGTTATATCTACCTTTTAAGCTTTTTAATGCGGTTGTGTGGAACGGCAGACACGCTACTTTGAGGGGGTAGTGGGCGAAAGCCCGTGTGGGTTCAAATCCCACCAACCGCACCAACTCTCAACTATTAAGGCTTAGGACATTGTTCTAGGTCTTTTTTGTTTTTGTGTGACAAATATTGACAAAGTAGTTTTGTAAAATGTATACAATAAATATTGCTGCTTTTAAAAGGATAAAAATTTCTAACGTAGAAATATTGTATTATATGTTGTTTGATTTAAATAAATATAAGCTTTTGGAGATGTTTAGTTATGGTAGATTTTTTAAGTAGAATAAAAAATATAAAAAATATATTTAAGACGGCGGAAAATGTAACAAGAGCAGAAATACTTGCATATACAGAAGATGTTGAGTTATTGAGAAAACGTGCAAAAGCTAATGATGTAGTTGCACAGCGTTCTTTAGGTAATCTATATGAAAAAGGAATAGGTGAAAAAAAGAATTTGCATATGGCGGAATATTGGTATGCTAGAGCCGCAAAACAAAGTGAATCAGCAACGTCGTTTAAAGTTGAAAAAACTGATAGTACAAATAAACAACAGGAAAAGGATTGTTGCAATAAAGAAGAAAATGTAACAAGAGCAGAAATACTTGCATTTACAGAAGATATTGAGTTATTGAGAAAACGTGCAAAAGCTGATGATGCAGTTGCACAGCGTTCTTTAGGTAATCTATATGAAAAAGGAATAGGTGTAAAAAAGAATTTGCATATGGCGGAATATTGGTATGCTAGAGCCGCAAAACAAAGTGAATCAGTAACGTTATTTAAAGTTGAAAAAGCTGATAGTACAAATAAACAACAGGAAAAGGATTGTTGCAATAAAAAAGATGTTAAAGCTGGACTAATTACAATGTCAAATCCGGTAATAGTTTATTGTCCTTTTGAACAAAGAAGATTGGTTTTAAACTCTAATATTATTGATAGTATGAATGAATTTTTAATGTTCATTTTAGAGGCCATTCATGATCAAAAAACTATAGGAGAAATTAAAGATGTTACGAATTTTAAAAATACGGTGGTTGATGAGAATATTGATTATTTAGAGAAAATAGGATTCATTACAAGAAATGAAGATTGTAATCTTGTAGTGACTAAAGAAGGTATTAGTTATATTAAATTTAAAAGTATCATAGATAAGTTTAATGATTGTGAGCATAGAGTAGCGATAAATATGTTTACTGGCAAGGTAGCGAGTTTGCCGGTATGTATACCACAGAGAGAAATGATAGATGTACTTAAGGTACTTCCTATCAAGGTTAATTCTTTTATTACTCAAAATGAGGATTATGAAAACAGTAAAGAATTTGTATTTAATAAATTTGACGAGTTGTTTACCGAGCTTACAGAGGAACAAAGACAAAGTATAAATGTTACTTGTATACGAATGAATAAAGAGAATAACAAAGTTACTTTTATAATGCCTTATAAGCTAAAGTCGATTCCAGATATTAATTATAAAAATGAAGGTAAAAATAAAATTGCAATTCGCAGAGTTATTAAAAGTTATCAATGCCAGTATATCAATCGCGATTTAGATTCTGTTAGAGGTAAAATAAAGATTGCGAAAGAACTTAAATCTATGGATTCAACAATGATTTCTGCAAAGGCAGAAAGATTGATTTTGCTTGAAGAATATGAACAAGGCTGGAATGAGAAGGTAGGGCGAATAATACGTGATGAAAGTACTGGAGAATTTCTTGATGCGATACCAAAATCTAATGTAAATAATAAGTTACTGGTTATAGATTTAGATAGTGGTGAGTTTAATGATTTTGGAGAGTGCTCGTTCAAAGAAGTAGATGGAAGCGTGACGGATTATTCATATGTACTAATTGAGAAAGAAAAAAATTATTATATGCAGGTTGTGGATTTTGAGGATTTTGAGGTAGTTGAAGATGGGAACTAGAGCTTTCACATTTTATGGGAAATTAGGAAAATTTTCCGTTGGTAGTAAAGTTGCGAGTAAAATTGCTTTACCTCTTGCTTGTGTGGATTGTGCTATCGACGCAATTGACGCTACAAATAGTGTAATTAATTACTACAATACTAGGCGGAAAAGAAAGTTTCTTGAGCTAGTATATGCTGAAGATATAATATGGCAAAAAGAGTTTTTGGAACAAGTTGGCAAAGATGAAAAGGAGAAAATTACTGTCGCTGAGAAGGTTGTGAATGAGCGGTTGGCAAATGCTCGGAGAATGTTTCTCATAAGGCAAGAAAATATAAAAAAGGAATTTGAGAATAGAGAGATTTTGCTTGAACGGACATACGAGCAAATGAAAATGCAGGAAACTTTGACGAAAACTTTGCGAAAAGAAACTGAAAATATAATAAATGTTATGAATGCTATTCTAGAATCTGTAAAAGCAGATAATAATCCTGATATAAACACTGTACAAATGGAAGAAGCAATCAGGTTGTTAGTTGTAAAATACAATAAATATATTGAATTTGAGATAGGAGGATAATTAAATGTTAAACCGTAAAAATTATGTAAATTCTAATAAAATGAAAGATGTGAAAGAAACGATACAAAAAGGAGAAAAATCAGGCAAAGGATATAATACTAAAGGAGGCCATATTTCTGGTAAAGTTGGTACTATTGAGGGAGAAATTTCTGCCCTCAGCCAAACAATAAGTAAGTTGGATATAATTGTAAGAGGGATTGAAGCTGGTACTAAGTTAGTTAAAGTTGCTATTGACGGTGTTAATGAATATCGTAAATGTACTAATAAAAGAATAGAGTTAGGGTTAGTACATGACCAAAAGATGGCGGCACAAGCAGAAGAAACCAGAAGAAAAATTCTTGAATATGAACATGATTTACAAAAAATCATTAGAAATAATGAACTTGAAATGAATAGGTTAATTGCGAAAACTTATGATAGAAAATTAACATATGAGGAAAAGATGAAGCAATTAAACCTTGATGAAAAAAAATTAGATGCTATGATTACTCAATATGAAAAAAATACGACTCCTATGATTAAGCTGATGAATTATTTAGTTGAGAATATAAAAAATGAGTACGAGCATTATCAAAAGGTGGATAGTACTTTAATCCAAAATGTGCTTGCAATTCATAATCAACTTGCACAATCTCAAGTGATTGTAATGCAAATTAACAGTGTGAAAAATGTTGGATTTGATGAAGTGAAAAGTATTGATTGAAAGGTTGAAAGTCTATGAATCCAATGGTTGTTTTGGCAGGAATAGGATTAGCGTTTAAAGGCATAAAATGGATATTTGATGAGCTTACTGATGATGAAAAAGCAAAACAGCAGAAAATTGATATTCTTTATAAACGTAATTGTGATGATATTAAAGCATATGAAGAGTCAATAAGGAAGCAAGCTGAAGATGTTATTGCTAAAAATAATGCTGATTGTGAAAAAGAATTGAATCGCTTGAAACTGAAATTAGAAGAATTCAGCAATGCAAAAAATAGCCAGCTTAATGATGTGTTATTAAAACTTATAGAGGAAAGGATTAGTGAGAAGAATCAGCTAGTTGAAGATATAGAGAAAACTGTTAAGAATGTTTACGCCGTTTTGAAAAATGAGACACTAACTAATTTAAGAAGAAATACATTAGAAAGATTTTGTCGCGAAATTGAAGAAGGGAAAGCAAAAGTAAAATCTTACATACTTTATCTAGTAAAATATCAGAGATATATTGAGCGAAATAAGTATAAAAACATTAAAGGATTTTCATTTTTGTTACCAGTAGAGTGTCTATACAGAGGTAAAATAATACATCTTAAGAAACATCAAATTAGTGCTGGTATAGAGTCTATAAATGTAGAAAACATTTTTAACGATTGGTATTATATAGAAGATGCCGATAGCATAGAAGAATTAGATGAAAATATATCAGTTCCAGTGTTGTGTTCCGGGTATGACTATAATAAAAAGGCAAATAAATTATCTATTGTCAAAGGTAAATTAAAATATTTTTTTCTGAATTGTCCTCAAATTGGAGTAACAGCACAGGTAAAGAAATATGATAGAAATGTGTTAGTTTTGTCTTATGACGATGTTGAACTCAGGTTGCCGTTTAATAAATTGGAAAATCCTAATAGAATCCCACCATTGAAAGCAGAATTAAGGGTTTATCCTTATAAATGGAGATTTTCGTTAGACGGTAAAATTATAGTTAGTGAATATGTTGGTGATGGTTATCGACATACAACTTTTAGTGAAATACCAATTGTTTTTACTAATGAGCAATGGGAAAATATTTTTTTGAGATATCTTGAAGAAAATAATCTTGTTGAACATGAAGGTGATTGGAAAATAGCACCGTACAACGAATATGATATGACAGAATCGTCTTTAGTGAAATTACAGCTTGATGCAGAATTGGTATTTGCAGCCGAGATTAAAAATGATAAGCAAAACCGTGCTTATTTTTCTTTTGTTGAAATATTGGATAAAGAGCATATGCTTAAACCAGATGACATATTTTTAGGGATTGATTGTACGCTCGCTACAGTATTGGATGAAGATTTAAATATTATTAGAGATGAGTTTTTTAATAATATGACTGATTTGGTGTATTGCGCTTTTTATGAATTTAAAATTCAAAAACAGGCGAAACTTAGTATGGCTGGAATGCAATATTTTAACAAGTGGGCAGAGGTAACTGATAAGTTAATTACTTATTTAACCAAGAAGGGTGGCAACTTTTTAGTTGAGATAGATCCTCAAAGCACACAGTTTTTTTACGATAAAAAACGTATTGTTCTGGAAGTGCTTAATGCAGAAGAGTTAAATGAGTTTATTAATTTAATTTGCTCAAAAGAATCATTTTTGCAACGTGAAAAATGGTTCTTTGAAATAGAGAAGAATATGCCTTGTTTTGTTAATTTTAATGCTGATGGGACTAATATTATCATAACTGCAGATGATGAACGGTTTACAACAATAAAGGCGTTTTTAGAAGGGAAAGAGGAAATAGTGTTGTATCATAAGGCATTCTGCTATGCTGAGATACAACAAGCAGCGGCACTGTTTTCGTTTAGGATAGGAAAAATTGTGAATCCTAAACTACAGGCATATGCTTTAGATGGTAAAAATGTAGTATCTGAAGAGGAAGAGCTTCATGATGTTAAGTTTATCAATTTAGATATTGAAAATGATGCATCGCAGAAAGAAGCAGTTATACGGGCATTAAAACAAAAAAATTTCTTTCTTATTCAAGGTCCCCCAGGAACTGGAAAGACAACGGTAATTCGCGAGATAATTGCACAAACATTGCTAAGAAATCCGAAAACAAAAATTTTAGTAGTTTCACAAGCTAATGTTGCTGTAGATAACGTATTGAAAGGATTAATAAAAAATAATAGTAATATAAATTTTATACGTTGTGGTACTACAGAAAAGATGGATGAGTCAATAACGCCATATAGCATAGAGTACAAGTATGCTGATTATGTTTCTAGTATTAGAACTAATTATCAAAAAAATCCTAATAATGGGTTAGTTAGAAAGTGGTATAGACTTGTAGATAATGGTACTTCATACAATAGCAATGTAAGTGAATTGTTAATAAGAGAAGCAGATATAATTGGTGCAACTTGTGTTGGATTAGCACAGAAGAAGATTGGACTAGGACAGGCTACTTTTGATTTGGCTATTATTGATGAAGCTGGAAAAGCATTGCCAGCTGAAATACTTATACCTTTTATTAGAGCAAAGAAGGTAATTATGATTGGAGATCATAAACAGTTACCACCGACGATTAATAGTGCTTTGTGTGATGCAAGTAAAGTTGATTTTGATGACCGTAGCTTATTTGAAGAAAGTTTGTTTGGAGATAGTTTGTTTTCAAGAATATTTAATGCGGCACCAGATTCTAATAAGTGTATGTTAAAGACACAGTATAGAATGCCAGAAGTTATCGGTTCTCTTATTAGTAAGAGCTTTTATGAAGGCAATCTTAAAAATGGTATGAACACTATTAATAAAAATGTTGATATGTATGATAATTTAGCTGGGCTTGACAAGAATATTATTTTTATTGATACTACTACTCCTGAAAATAATAATATTGCAAAATCTGTCACTAATGAAGACGAGGCGAATTGGTTATTAAAAATAATGAGGATTCTGGTTGCTAATAGAAAGGATACTTGTTGCAAAATTGCTGTGATAACACCTTATAAGGGACAAGTAAGATTAATTAAAAAAATGGCGGCTCTAGATAATTTCGATTTGAAGAAGTATAATATTGTGGTTAATACTGTTGATGCTTTTCAGGGGGATGAGGCAGAAATAGTTATTTTTTGTACTACAAGAAGAGAAAAATGTACCGATTTCTTTACTGATTATCGAAGAATAAATGTGGCAATTTCTAGAACTAAAAATCAGTTGTTTATATTAGGGTCACTAAAGTATTTTGATAAGTACAAGGAATATAAGAACGGGGAAAGCCCGTTGCCCTCTATTGCTAATTTTATTAGAACAAATCCGAATGTTGTTGAGGTACTAAAATATGACAAATGTGCTTCTAACAACTAATTTGTGGGGTAAGTGATATCTCTAGAAGATCAAGATACAGTTAATGAAATCTTAATTGTATCTTGATTATTTCTTTAGTTGGGCAAAAATGTTTGGCTGCAAGAATCAGGCGGGGTACGCTTTACTTTTTGGGAATGTAAATGTTTGACATACCTATAATTTAAAATTTAGGTATAAGGAGTGTGATGATTATGCCTAAAGAAATGAATTTTGAAATGTTATTAGCATTGGCAGAAAAAGGTGATGCACAAGCCCAATGTGAATTGGGTAAATGTTATGCAGAAGGAGAAATTGTTGAGCAAGATTACAAGAAATCTCTTTATTGGTTTAATGAAGCTGTGAAAAATGGAGACGTTATGGCAATAGCTTGTCTTGGTGTAATGTATGAGCTTGGTCATGGTGTGAAAGTAGATATTAATAAAGCTATAGAGTATTATCAGCGTGCAGCTTATGAGAATGACCCAACAGGCACATATAATATGGGGTTGTGTTATTTTTACGGTAAAGGTATTGTAAAAGAAAATCAAAGACGTGCAATAAACTATATTACAGAAGTTGCAGAGGCAGGATTTGTTAAAGCAATGAAGTTTTTGATTAGTTTTTATCGTGAACGCAGTGATTTTGAAAAGAGTTTTTATTGGTTAGAGCAAGTTGCACTGACAGGTGATGACGATTGTCAACTGCGTGTTGGTAGATGTTATGAAAAAGGAACTTCCTTTGTAGAACAGGATAAGGAAAAAGCTTTTGAATGGTACTTAAAAGCAGCAGAACAGGGCAACGAACAAGCTATGGAAAGAGTTAATGTTTATTATGCAAGCAAGTTGTACGATTTTAAAATGCAAAAATAATAACTACGTTACATTCAATTTTTGCATTTATAGTTACCAAAATCTTAGGAAGCTCTCTTTAAAATGAGAGCTTCTTTTTATTTTTAACTTATAGCTGTATAATAGTGGTAAGCTTAATTTGTTTATGATGGAAGATTGAATATAAATTTTTAGATATGTAAGGAGGCACTAGTATGAAAGTTTTAGTGATTAATGGTAGCCCTAAAGCTAATGGCAATACTGCCATTGCCTTAAATGAGATGATAAAGGTTTTTGATGCAGAAGGTGTAGAAACTGAATTGATTCACGTTGGCAATCAAGATATTAGAGGTTGTATTGCTTGTGGCAAATGCTTTGAAACTGGCAAGTGTGTATTTGATGACGTAGTAAATGAAGTTGCCGCTAAATTCGAAGCTTGCGATGGTATTGTTGTTGGTAGCCCTGTTTATTATGCTTCTGCCAATGCGACCTTGGTTGCGTTCTTGCAACGCCTGTTCTTTAGCGCAAGATTTAATAAAACTATGAAGGTAGGTGCGTCCGTAGTTGCTGCTAGACGCGGTGGCTTGTCTTCTACTTTTGATGAGCTTAATAAATTCTTTGCAATTAGCGGTATGCCCATTGCTTCCAGTCAATATTGGAACAGTATTCATGGCAGAGAACCCGGTGAAGCTTTGCAGGACGAAGAAGGTTTGCAAACTATGCGTACCCTCGCACGCAATATGACTTTCTTGATGAAGAGCATTGCTTTGGGCAAAGAAAAATATGGTTTGCCTGAAAAAGAAGTTGGTACTTTTACTAACTTTATTAGATAATCTAGTCGTAATTTAAAACAACTGGAGGCATATCATGAAATCCGTAATCCTTTCCTGTCCAACTTTAAAAGGAGAAATTTTGGCGGCAATCGCAAGCCATGATGCAGATATACCTGTGATTTTTCTGCCGAAAGAGTTGCACAGTGATCCGAAATATTTGCACCAGTTTGTACAAAAGACAATAGATGAAATCAAAGATGTAGATAGAATTTATTTGTGCACCACTGGTTGCGGTGGTGGAACTATCGGCTTAAAAGCTACAACTGCAGAAGTTGTTATCCCCCGCACTCGCGATTGCTTGGATATTTTACTTTCCGGTAACGATTTACGCAAAGATGATAGGCGTAACATTCGAGGCATTTATTATACAGGAAGTTGGATGGAGTACAGCAAAGAAACTGACATTGATTACACAAAGCTTGTTGCCAAGATGGGACAAGCTGCCGCAGAAGAATTCTTGCGTAATTTATATAAGAGTTTTAATGAATTTTACATTATTGATACTGGTTGCTATGATGTTGCAGAAGTAGAAGCTTATCTTGAACCGCTTGTAAGAGTTCTTAATGGTACTTTAGAAGTAATTAAAGGTGAATATAA
>JBGVIJ010000015.1:0-17705 GCA_045123075.1 Phascolarctobacterium sp.
AAATTTTTTAAGAAGGAGGAAATCTCTTATGTCCAAAGCAGTAAAATGTCTCATTATGCTGGCAGTAATTGCGTTATTCTTCGTAACCGAACTCATTCCCCTCGCAGTTACCGCTATGGGCGGCGCAATTGCGTGCGGCCTGTTAGGTTTCATTCCTGTAAAACAAGTATTCAGTGGTCTTTCTAACTCCACCGTAGTACTGTTCGCAGGTATGTTCGTTGTAGGTGCTTCCATGTTCTACACTGGTTTAGCACAAAAAATCGGTGGCGTTGTAGTTAGTATGGTAGGTACTGGTGAAAACTCCCTGATGTTCGGTTTGATGACCGTAGGTACTGTACTGTCCGCATTCTTGTCCAACACTGGTACTGCAGCATGCTTGCTGCCGGTAGCACTGGGCATCTGCGCATCTGCTAAAATCCCTGCATCCCGTCAATTGATGCCGTTGGCATTCGCTTGCGGTTGGGGTGGTATCATCACCATGGTAGGTACTCCGCCTAACATCATTGCAAACGGTGCATTGCAAGCAGCTGGTATCAACGATTCCTTTGGTTTCTTTGAATACGCTTGGATCGGTATCCCCGTATCCGTTGCTGGTATGCTCTACATGATGTTCGTAGGTAAATACTTGCTCCCGAAACAAGAACTCGATGCTGACCAAGAAATCGAACAAGAAGTTGAAGCTAATGAAGTTTCTTCTACCAAACAAATGATTTCTGCAGCTATTTTGATTGCTGTAGTATTGGTAATGGCAGTAGGCGTTAAAGGCGTAACTTTGGAAATGGCAGCAATCATCGGCGCTATCGTTTGCGTATTGACCGGTTGCTTGACTGAAAAACAAGCTTATGCATCCATCGACTGGGTAACCATCTTCTTGTTTGCAGGTATGATGCCTGTATCCAAAGCTATGGACGTTACCGGCGCTGGTAAACTCATCGCTGACTGGACCGTTGGCCTCATGGGCGGTGCTCCGTCTCCGTTGGTTGTAACCGCAATTCTCTTCTTGTTGTCTTGCGGCTTGACCCAATTCATGTCCAACACTGCATCCGCAGCTCTGCTTTGCCCGATCGGTATTGCGATCTCCCAAAAATTGGGCGCTGACCCGAAAGCTGTATTGATGGCAATCGCTGTAGCAGCTTCTTGCGCATTCGCATCTCCGGTAGGCACCCCGCCGAACACCCTCGTACTTGGCCCTGGCGGCTACAAATTCATGGACTACGTAAAAGCTGGTACCGGTTTGGTATGCGTATGCTTCGCAGTATCCTTGGTTGTAATCCCGATGGTATGGCCGTTCTTCCCCTGATAAGTAAGTCTTAATAGGGAAAGTTTAATTTAACATCTAGCGCGTCTACGAAAGTGGACGCGCTTTTTGTTTATAAAAAATATCAAAAATATCTAAATCGTCAAGAAAAAAACACATACGCTTGCTATCATATACTTAACCAAAAGAGGGTTAAAGGTTATAATAAAATAAGAAGAAAATAGATGTAAATGAGGGATGAAAGATGATGAATTTTATCAACCGAAACAAATACGCTGTGATTTTCTGTGCATTGCTCCTTGCAGGTGGCTATGGCGGTTATAAATATTATGTTAGCTCTCAAACCCCTGCTGCTACCGTAAAGACAGGTGTTGTTGAGCGTGGTAATTTAGTAGAAACCATTTCTGCAACTGGTGCGTTGAGTGCAGTTAATAATGTAGACATCAGCTCCAAAATTACCGGTCGTATCGTAGAAGTGCTGGTAGAAGAAAACCAACACGTTAACGCAGGCGATGTATTGGTTCGTTTGGATGATACAGCTTTAATGGCAACCATGCGCCAAATGAAAGCAAAATTAGATAACGCGGAAGCAAACTACATTCGTTATCAAAAATTGGTAGAAAGCGGAGCAATCTCTCGCTCTGATTTTGACAACGTGTTTGCCGATTATTTGGTAGCAAAAACCAACTATGAAAAAGCTGCTTCCGATGTGCAAGATACTGTTATCTCTACTCCTATCGATGGTTATATCATTGGTGAACCTACTCCCGTAGGTCAAACCATCAGCTCTGGTATTAGTGAGCCTCAAGTAATTATGTCCGTAGCAACTTTGGATGATATGCAAATCGAAGCTATGGTTGACGAATCTGACATTGGCCAAGTAAAAGTAGGGCAAAAGGTTAACTTTGCAGTAGATGCTTATCCCAACGAAACCTTTACCGGTAAGGTTCGCCTTATCTCCCGTAAAGCAGAAACTTCCAACAATGTTATCTACTATAAAGTATATGTAGATGTTGATGACTCTAAAGGCAAATTGTTGCCGACTATGACTGCTCGTGCTGATTTTGTTATCGCAAGTGCAGAAGATGTATTGATGGTTCCATTGAACTGCGTATATGTTGAAGGCAAGCGTCGCTTTGTAAAAGTGTATAACACTAAAACTAAAGAAAGCCGCGATGTTGATGTTAAACTTGGCTTGAGCAATGATAGTGAAATCGTAGTTCAAACTGATGCTTTGAAACCTGGCGAAGTGTTGCTGGTTCGCAAAGCTGTAGCTAAACAAACTGGCGTAAGAACCGGTGGCGGAATGATGCGCCCACGCTAAAAAGGATGTGACTATATGAGCACATTGATTGAATTAAAAGACATTATGAAAACTTACGTGATGGGTGATAACGTAGTACACGCTCTTAATCACGTAGATGTAACCATAGATTACGGTGAGTTCACTTCTATTATGGGTGCATCTGGTAGTGGCAAATCTACCATGATGAATATTCTTGGTTGTTTGGATAGACCTACTTCCGGTGAATACTACCTAGATGGCAAAGAGATTGCCGGCTATAACGATGATGAACTGGCACATACCCGTAACGCAAAGATTGGCTTCGTGTTCCAAAACTTTAACCTGCTTTCTAAATTGACTGCCCAAGCAAACGTGGCATTGCCTTTGATTTACGCAGGGGTAGGCGAGGAAGAAAGAATGGAACGTGCTAAAAAAGCTTTGGAAGCTGTAGGCTTAGGTGAGCGCTTAGACCATAAACCTATGGAAATGAGTGGTGGTCAACGCCAACGTGTTGCTATCGCTAGAGCTTTGATTAATGACCCGCCTGTAATTATGGCGGACGAACCTACCGGTAACTTGGATACTAAGTCCAGTTACGAGATTATGGAAATTTTTAAAAAGATGAATGAACAAGGCAAGACAGTTATCATGGTTACCCATGAACCTGACATTGCTGCTTATACTAAACGTATTTTAGTAATGCGTGACGGAAAACTGGTGAGTGACGAACGGAGGTAAGGAGTATGCTGAACGAATCCATTAAAATGGCTTTGGACGGAATGGTTTCCAATAAACTGCGTACTTTTTTGACTCTGCTTGGTATTATCATCGGTGTTGGCGCTGTTATTGCAATGGTAAGCTTGGGTTTTGGTGTGAAAGAGAGCATCAAGGACAATATCTCCAAGCTTGGTAGTAACTTGTTGATGGTTTCTGCTGGCGGTCGTACTGCTACCGGTGCTCGCTTGGCAGCAGGCGAGGGCGCACGTCTGACTTTTGACGATATGCTCGCCATTGAAAAACAAGTTGATGGTATCTCCGGTATCTCTGCTAGCGTAAATACTTCTTACCAATTGGTAGCAGGAAATCAAAACTGGACTAGCCGTGTTGAAGGTACTACTCCCAGTAACTTTGCTATCCAAAACTACGAATTGGAAGACGGCAGACTTTTCACCGAACGTGATATGAACAGTCGTGCTAGAGTTGCTGTTATTGGTAAAACTGTAGCGGATAATTTGTTCCCCGGCGAAAACCCGGTTGGTCAAATCATGCGCGTTAAAAAAGCACCCTTCCAAGTTATTGGTGTGCTGAAACCTAAAGGTTCTTCCGGTATGGGACAGGACCAAGACGATACGGTAATCATTCCGTTGACTACTGCCCAAAATCGTATGATGGGTATTACTCATGTGCAGCGCATTACCGTACAAGCCGAAAATGAGAACGTCATCAACGACGTGCAAGCAGAAGTTGAACAAGTATTGCGTACTCGTCACAAAATTAAAGATGGCGATTATGACGACTTTACTATCAGCAATATGGCTGCTATTATGGACACCATGATGGAAACTGCTAACAGTATCACCTTACTGTTAGGTTGTATTGCAGCCATCAGTCTTTTGGTTGGCGGTATCGGTATTATGAACATTATGCTGGTTTCCGTTACCGAACGTACTCGTGAAATTGGTATTCGCAAAGCTTTGGGCGCAACCTACAATAATATACTGCTCCAATTTTTGATTGAAGCTATGGTTATTGGCGTAGTGGGTGGCTTCTTGGGCGTAGTAATTGGTGTAATTGCTTCTTACGGTATCAGCAGTTTTGCAGGCTGGAACACCGTAATTTCTTGGTGGGCGATTGTAGTTGCAGTTGTGTTCTCCGTAGGTATTGGCTTGTTCTTTGGTATCTACCCGGCTCGCAAGGCAGCGCTCCTTGACCCCATTGACGCATTGCGCTACGAATAAGATTTAGGAAATTTATATGACACAAAAAAATACCCCGCATAAACCAACATATAAGGAATATATGCAGGCCTTCTTGGATTATCTGAGAAGGCCTAAAACTGTTTTTGATTTGAAGGACAGAGCCAAGGCAGCAGCTATTATCGGTTTGGTAATTATTATCTTGCAAATGGTTGTAGAAAAGCTTTTGTAATGATAAAATAAGCTGATGAAGTATTTTAAGGAGGCTGTTGTATGAAGAAATTAGGGATTTTAGGGGGAACCTTTGACCCTATTCATACTGGGCATATTAAATCTGCGCAAGCTGTTTACGAGCAGCTTGGCTTAGAAAAAGTATTGTTTATTCCAGCGTACATTCCGCCCCACAAATTGGATCAGGAATTTGCTCACGCTGCGGATAGATATAATATGACCGTATTGGCAACAGAACCTTATACATATTTTGATGTTTCTGACATTGAGCTGAAACGCAGTGGTGTCTCTTATACTGTCGATACAATGACAGAACTTAAAAAGATTTATCCTGAGTACGAGTTATATTTTATTATTGGTGCGGATTCTGTTCCGCAACTTCATACTTGGGACAGAATTTATGATTTGTTTAAGCTGGTAACTTTTGCAGCAGCTTATCGTCCCGGTTATAGTAATGTTATTGAAACTGCTTGTGAGCAGTTGGGGAATATTGCCCGGGAAAAGATTATCTTGCTTGATACTCCGGAATACGCAGTTTCTTCTACCGAAATTCGTAAGCGTATTCGTGAAGGAACAAGTCTTGAAGGAATGGTTCCTCAAGCGGTGGAAGATTATATTAAGAAAAATCAGATGTATTTAGGCTGAATAGGGGAGTAATATTATGTTGAAGCTGGAAGAATTAAAAAGTATCTTGAAGGCATCCCTGCCTTTGAAACGCTACAAACATTCTATTGATGTTTATGAAACTGCGTTGGAACTGGCTTCTATTCATAAATTAGATGTGCAAAAAGTAGGCATTGCTGCTTTGCTTCACGATTGCGGTCGTGAAATTCCCAGTCGCGACAGCTTGGCAAAAGCTGCAGAACTTGGTATTGAAGTTGATAAGGTGGAAGCTAATCAACCTATCTTGTTGCACGCTAAATTAGGTGTGTTCTTTGCCCGTAAAAAATACGGCATTGAAGACCAAGAAATCTTGGACGGAATTTTATACCACACAACCGGTGCACCTTATATGACTCCTTTGGCGATGGCTGTTTATTTGGCAGATTTATTAGAGCCTACTAGAGAGTTTCCAGGTATTGACGACTTGCGCGCACTTGCCAAAGAAAATATGGAAAAGGCAATGCTGAAAGCGTATGGCAATACCATTCGTTATCTTTTAGAATATGATTTGTTAATTCACCCCAATTGTATTCACGGTTATAATCAATTGGCGGCTAAGTATAAAAGAAAGAAGTAATTTATGGTTAATTTGGAGGAAGGGAAGAGTATGGACGAAAACAATTATCAGCACCAACCTACTCATAAACGTAAGTTACGTTGGAGTAGGCTGCTAATCGTTGTAGTTGCCTTGTCCGCATTGGTTGCTACTCTGTTTTGGGGCAGTGTGTGGGTGTATAAGAATATCATCAACCCGCCTACAAACATTGTTGTAGATTTGCAACCTGAACAAGATGGTGCAAGTGGTAGCACTGTAGTTAATGAAGCTTTAGGCGAGCGCATTAACATTTTGCTTTTGGGTGTGGATGACGGTGATAGCGAAGCCTCTGCGGACGAACCTAAACGTACCGATGCAATTCTGCTTTTGAGTGTTGACCCGGAACAAGAAAAGGTTTCTGTACTTTCTATTCCTCGTGATACAAAAGTTGTTTTGAAAGGTCATCGTAGCCCCTGCAAAATAAATGCAGCTTTTGCTTACGGTGGTGCGGTAATGACTAAGCAAACCGTACAAAGTTTGCTGCAAACTCCTATCCATTATTATGCCTTGGCAAATTGGAAAGGTTTTATTGAAGTTGTAGATTTAATTGGCGGCGTAGATTTATATGTAGAAAAAGATATGCACTACGAAGATCCCTACGCTGATTTATACATTGATATCAAACATGGTTTTCAACATATGGATGGCGTAACTGCTGGTAAGTATGTGCGTTTCCGTAGTGATGAGTTAGGTGACATTGGTCGTGTGCAACGTCAGCAAAAATTCTTAAAGGCTACTGCGGAGCAAATGTTCTCCTTCCAAAACATTACCAAGATTGGCGCTATCATGGATACCATTGATAAATATATTGATACAGATTTGAACACTGTAACTATGTTCAAGGCAGCTAACAGCTTTAAAATCTTTGGCGATGATAAGGTTAAAACCCGCACCTTATACGGTCAATTTGATGAAGAAGATGGTGTTAGCTATTGGGCAACCGATAGAGCTTCCGTACAGAAAGCTTTGGATGAGTTAGAAATTCCTTATGTAGGAAAAGTGAAGAAATAAGAGGAGGTTATTAATTAATGAACACTAAAGATTTGGCAATGAAAATTGCAACTTTCGCCAGCGATAAAAAAGCTAATGATATTTTACTCTTGAATATGGAAGGCTTGTCCCCTGTAACTGACTACTTCGTAATTTGCAGCGCTTCCAACAATATGCTCGTAAAAGCTATTGCTGATAATATTGAAGACAAACTTGCTGAAGAAGAAATCTTCTTTACTCATAAAGAAGGTTATGCTGATGGCCGTTGGATTTTGATGGATTATGGTGACGTAGTTGCGCACATTTTCTTGGAAGAAGAACGCGACTTCTATAACTTAGAACAACTTTGGGCAGATGCTCCGTCCGAAGCTTTTGTGGAGAATGAAGAATGATTGAAAAAAACACTCAACAGGTTTTGAAATACAAACCCGGTGATGTTGTAACCTTGACCGTAGCACGTCTTGGTGAAATGGGTGCTTTCCTTGATGCTGGCACAGGTAACACCAGTGATGACATCCTGCTGCACAAATTGCAACAAACCGAAGAAATTAAAGAAGGCGATAAGGTAAAGGTTTACCTCTATCTTGACCCTAACAAACGCTTGACTGCCAGTATGAAGCTTCCCAAAATGCGTGAAGGTCAGCTTGGCTATGTAAAAGTAATTAGCGTAACCCGTGATGGTGGCTTCGTAGATATTGGTGCGGAACGCGGTGTATTCTTGCCTTATAGCCAAATGCGTGGTCACGTTAGCCCAAACCAATTGGTATGGGTAAAACTTTATCGCGATAAAAGCGGTCGTCCTGCAGTAACTATGCGCGTTGAAGAAGATATGCAAAAAGCTTCCAAACCGGCAGAAGGTTTAAAAGTAGGTGATAACGTAACCGGTACTGTTTATAACATTTTGCAAGAAGGCTTCTTTATCTTTACTACCCAAAGATTTATTGCTTTCATTCATCGTAGCGAAGTTCCCGGTGGTCGCTTGGACTTTGGTCAAGAAGTTACCTGCCGTGTAACCTACTTGCGTGAAGATGGCAGAATTAACTGCTCCATGCGTTTGCAAAAAGAAAATGCTCTCGTAGCAGACGCAGAAGAAATTTATAGTTTCTTGGAAAAACGTGGTGGCAAAATGCCCTACTGCGATAGCACTCCCTTGGAAATCATCAAGCAAAAATTTGGCATTAGCAAGGCTGCATTCAAACGTGCCCTTGGTCATTTGATGAAACAAGGCAAAATCCGTCAAGAAGACGGCTGGACTTATATTATTGAAAGCCCTGAGCAAAAATAACAAAAACACCTAGCTTCAGGGCTAGGTGTTTTATGTTTTATAGAGGTTTATGATGGATTTATTAATGTTATGTGTTCCCGCGGTGGTAATCTTGATAGCATCTTTCTTCGCTACGGTTACAGGCTTTGGCTTTGGGTTAATTGCAATGCCATTGCTTTCTTTGGTGATGTCTGCTAAAGTTGCAGTTATTTGCGTGCTGATTACAACAGTTTTGTTGCGTATTATTACGATGTACAACACTAGAAAAGATTTTTCTTGGATTATTGTACTCACTACAGTTTTAGGTAGTACCGTAGGTGTGTTACCTGGAAGTTACGTTTTAAAGGTGATTTCCGTGGAACACTTAAAAGTATTTTTAGGCGTAGTACTTTTGATTGCAGTTTTCTTGATGGGCAGGCAATACAACCTACAAGTAAAAAATAAAACTTTGGGACGTTTAATTGCCGGCTTTTTTAGTGGGTTCTTTGGTGCATCAACTAGCGTAAGTGGCCCGCCTATAATCATTTACTTTTTGAATGAGGATTTAGATAAAGTTGCTTTGCGCGCCAATATGGGATGGATTTTTGGCCTTAGCTTTATTGGTATGATTACGGTAACATTCTTTATGGGGAATTTAAGCAATATTACGGACTGGAACATTTTGTTACCCATGCTTCCTGCAATATTGATTGGCATCGTTTTAGGTGAGAAGTTCTTCCATAAAATTGATCAAGCATTGTTTAAGAAAATAGTGCTGATGATTGTATGCGCAGGTGCTGTGATGATGTTATTCACAGGCATAAGAGACGTTTTATAATTGTTTAGAAGTACGAGCGTTGCAGATATGCAACGCTTTTTTTGTTTTAGAAAAATAATGGACTAATTCCGAATAAGAACAAAATTTTATATAAATTTTTTCAAAAAATATATTGACAATATACTTGCTATATAGATTACAGTATAGTCAAGGAATGAATCAATATTTCGCGTAAGAAGTTTAATGCAAGTAATTTTAAAGAAGTTCAAAACATCACAACGTCTTTAGATGAAAGCAGTAGAACTTTTTATATAGCCTGAGCTAACCTGAATGCGATGGAAAATGTTTTTATTACTCGCTCTGTTTATGTGAGAGTGGCAGACTTGTTTTCGAAACATTCTTTAATACGCATATCATGCTTGCCGATGTGGGTGTTTGCCTTCCAGAGCAACAGGGCGAAATATTGGTTTACCTTTGAACAGAGAAAAAGCAAATTGGACACTTGCTTAAGCATATTGTGTGCTGTTCTGATATATGAAGTTTACCTCCTACATTCTCCTCTCCATTTTTATTTGGTATTCTTCTGGGGTAATAGAATACCAAATAAAATACGCGTTACCGTACCGTGCGGTAGCGCGTATTTTATTTTCTGCTGCTGACTTCGTTTGAGGTCAGCAGTTTTTTATTTGAGAGAAAGTGCTTGACTATACAACTACTATATACAGTATCATCATACTTACTAATAAATGATAACTTATCCTGGTAAGAAGTGCTAAAAACTTCACTCTCACAATTTTTACTGCGACCATGAAAGACTGGGCAGTTAATTATAACCGAGCGTTCTTGCAGGAGATGTTAATAAAAATTTTAGGAGATGAAGTATAATGAAAAAACGTCTTAGTAAAAGTCTACTTATGACAGCACTTATTACTGGTTTGTGCGCGGGGGGGGTACAAGGTGCGTTCGCTGGTGAAACTCTGCAAGAGTTTACTCTCGACCCGATGATTGTTACTGCAACTAGAACTGAAAAAAATTTATTGAAAGTTCCTGCAAGTGTTAGTGTAATTACTGCGCAAGAAATTCAAGAACGCAATGTTAACAGTGTTAGAGAAGTGCTTAGACACCAACCTGGTTTGTATATGGATCCTAACCAAGATGCATTTGGTGGTATACAAATGCGTGGTATGGGTGATGCTAATGTGTTGATTATGTATGATGGACAACCGTTATCTAATGCTTGGAATGGTGGCACTGGTTTGGAAGCAATCCCTGTTGAGCAGATAGAAAGAATTGAAGTGGTACGTGGTGCAGCATCTTCTTTATATGGTGGTAGAGCCGTTGCTGGTGTAATTAATATTATCTCTAAAAAATTAGATAGCAAAAAACTTGACGGTAATGTTGTAATCAGTGGTGGTAGCAATGACACTTGGAAAAAGGCTATTGATGTACGTGGTAAAGTAAACGATAAATGGTCTTTTGCTGTTGGTTATGAAGATAGAGAAACTGATGGTGTTGCTGGCTATAGAAAAACTAATTCTCCTGCGAAAAGTGGTACGCCTATTGATAATGTGAATGTACCTATGACATCTGATGGCAAGAAGTATATTATTGGTGGTCGTGGACCTCGTTACCAAGCAACAGAATCTTACAATGCTGCCGTACAATATAATTTTGATGAAGATAAATCTTTAAAATATACTTATATGCATAGTGAACATGATTATAGATATTATGATCCGTTTACGAATGTAAAAAATGCAGACGGCAAAGAATATTTTGAAGGTACATTTATGACTCAGAATGGTGATTTGCTTTCCATCACTTATGATGATTATTTAGGTTATGTAAGTAAACGCGAAACAGATTATCATCTTTTAAACTATAATGATAAGCGAAATTTATGGATGGTCAACTTAGGTGTTCAAGATGTAACTAGAGACGGTTATTCTGGTTCTGATGGTGCAATTAGTTTGGAAGACAATGCTGCTGGTGCATATAGTTACTATCCTTGCAAAAACTATAATTTAGATGTGCAAAAAACTTGGGAAAATATTGGTAATCATACAATTACTGTAGGTGCTAACTGGAAAGACGAACAGCTAGTTAAAGAAAATTATTTGATGACTAATTATAAAGATTTAGATAGTATTTACGGTGATTCTACAGAAACAAGCCGTGGTAAAGCGAAGAGTATGTCTTTATTTGTTCAGGACGAATATAAGATAAGTGAGCCATTTACTTTGTATCTCGGTGGTAGATATGACTATTATGAAAAATATGATGGTTGGAATAGTACTAAAGGTGATGTAGTTGAAGAAAGCTTTAGCGAATTTAGT
Source organism: Phascolarctobacterium sp. (assembly GCA_045123075.1). Classification (GTDB taxonomy): domain Bacteria; phylum Bacillota; class Negativicutes; order Acidaminococcales; family Acidaminococcaceae; genus JAHHUH01. Next base: position 11,296 of record JBGVIJ010000015.1, read on the forward strand.
CCTAAGGTTTCTTTAGAATATACACCTACCGATGATTTGACATATTTTGTTTCTTATGGACATTCCTTCAATACTCCCAAACTTTATAACGTTTACAGAGAAACAAGCACCTATGCGGCAAATCCTGATTTGAAGCCAGAAACTTCTGATACCTATGAAATAGGTGTTAAAAAGAAATTCGACAAAACTTTGTTAGGCTTAAGCTTGTACCAAATCAATACAGATGATGTAATTGCATCTACAACTAGTCCTGTCCTGAAATCTAACGGTAAAGATTATAAAAAATGGTACGATAATTTAAAAGAACAAGAAAGAAAAGGTATTGAATTTGAAGTTAAGCATGAATTCAATAAGAATTTGTCTGCTTATTTGAACTATGCTTGGCAAAAAGGCGAAAATAAAGATCCTAAAAAGGATACTGATATCTACACTATTCCTGAACATTTATTGCATTTTGGTGTAGATTATAGTGTTGGTAAATTTAATGCAATTTTAGATGCTCAGTATGTAAGTGAACGTCAAGAAGCTGATGCTGTGACTGGTGAATATGGTTCTGAAGATGCTTTCTTTGTAATGAATACTTACTTTAATTACAAGATTACTCCGCAAGCAACTTTACAATTTGGCATTGATAATATTTTTGATAGAGAATATTATGCAAGCTATGCTACCGCTGGCAGAACTTACAATGTAAGTCTCCGTTACTCCTTCTAATTTTAGAAGCAATAAACTTTTTTAGGTGCTTTCATTATGGGGCATACGCCCCATAATGTTACACATATCATTTTTTTCATCACTTAACTCTCACTCCTACTAATTCTTATAAAATATCTTCTGATGTTTTGCGAATGCTAAAAACAAATTCAAAAGTTCATTATTTTTGTGAGAATATGTTCCGAATTAAAATCTCACGTAATACACCAACATTTCATATACTTCCCAACTCCTTTCGCAAAATTGAGGGGGATATTTTATAAAGTTTTTAGGAGTTAAAATAAATAATTTGCAGGTGAGAATATGGGTTTTCAAATTAAGCGTATCTTAGGTTATGTATTAGGCTTTGTGCTGTTTTACGCTCCTTTTGCGCTCTTTCAAAAAATTATCAACTATGCTATGACTGGTAAATGGTTACCGCTTACTATTCATAGCTTATGTCTTAGAATCCAAACTGAACATTTACTTGACGGCAAACTTTTCAATCAGGCTCCTCTGTTTGTGGTTTGCTTTCTTCTGTTGTTAGCGGTAAGCTTTTTCTTTGGACCAATCTATTGTGGCAAACTGTGCCCTGCAGGCGCTTCTACTGAATATTTAAGTAAGCTTGTTCCGGAACGATTCAAAATTGATTGGACAAAGTATGTAGATGTTGCTCCTGTTCGTTATGGTATGCTTGCCGGCTTTATAATTTTACCTTGCATTGAAACTGTTATTGCTTGTGTTTATTGTAACTTCTTCTTGTTTGACTTGTTCGTTAATTATTTCCTCTCCGGTTATTTTGTTTCTTTAACTTCTAGCTTAATTTTAACTGCTTTCGTTTGGGTAGTAATACTTGGTATCTTTACTAAAGGCGGTCGTGGTTTCTGTAATTTCTTGTGTCCGGTTGGTGCAATTCAAAATTTGGTATATTCCTTTGGTATTAAACTTCCATGGTCTTATAAATTAAAAGTACAACGCTGCAAATGTATTGGCTGTCAAAAATGCGTAAAGGTTTGTCCTATGGGTGCAATGCAAATTAAGGATAAGAAGGCAGCAAATAATGTGCATAACTGCATTTTGTGTGGTGAATGTATTAACGCTTGTCCTGTAAAAGCGATTAAGTATAAGAGGTAATGCTTATGAGAAATAAAATCATTAGCTTTTTAATTGCAATGGGTATTCCTGTTTCTTCTATCAGCACTGCCAGCGGAGGATGCACCGGTATTTGTGGAAGCTGTCAATTAAGTTGTACTCCCGGCATTTTGGCTTTGCTTTTACTTGGTAGTAAATTTTTGTATAAAAAATTGCTAAATAAAGGACGCGTTAGTTATGAATAAATTTAATATGAAAACAGTACTGTTGGTTTTGATGATGTTCGTCGTTGTTTTTGGGATGGGTATGTTCAAAACACAGATTAATGGCGATAGAACCTTTCATAAATTTTCTTTAAAAGAGGGCGCAAATAATACTTACGTTTTAGATGTAGGCAAGATGGGCATTGTTAAATATATGGTGCAACCCAATATTATGACCATTTATTTGCGTATAAAAGTTCCTGCCGAAGTTGAAGCATTGCGTTGTGAAGTAGATGGGATTGAAAATTTTGCTTCTCAAGGTAGTAAGAAAGGCGTATGGAATAAATTAGCATCTGCTGATGTTTTGAAAAAAGGTCAGTGGGGAGATTTTGTTCCTTTAAATTTAGAGCTTGCTGTTCCTCGAGATGATGTTTATAGGCACGATGTTGCTAATGGAAAAGTGAAGTTCTATGATGGTAATAAGGAATATACTACATTAAATATAAAGGTGATTAATTCCAAATATTAAAGGAATTTTTTTGCGAGGTAAGACTATGAAAAGATTATGTATAATAGTTTGTTGCTTCTTGTTAGCTTGGGGGTTGGCAGGTTGTGGCAATGACGAAAAGAAGATTTTGCGTGTTGGAACAACTGCAAACTTTCCTCCTTTTGAATATATGAAACCTAATAGTGACATGTATATAGGTTTTGATATTGATTTGATGAAAACCTTAGCAAGCCTGATGGGGTATGACGAAGTGGAATTTGTTAATGTAGAGTTCCACAAGTTGATAGATGGTTTGGAAACTAAAAAATACGATGCAGTAATTTCAGGTTTAGCAATTACTCCTGAGCGTGAGGCTCGCGTTGCATTCACTAAGCCTTATATTACTGACGGTTTGACTATTGTTTTACCTGTTGGCACTAAGTTACCCAATGAAGCAGCTTCTTTAAGAAGAAAACGTGTTGCTGTAGAAAGCAGCAGTATCGCTTTTGATTGGGTTATGAAAAATACTAATCACAATAATATTGTGGTTACCGAAAGCACAGAAGAAGCTATTAAAGCTGTAGTTGATAATAAAGCTGATTGCATGGTTGCTTCTAAATTATCTGTTGCATATTTGCTGGCAAATGGGTTTAGTGATAGTGTTAGATTTGCTGGTGACAACATTTTGCTCGCCGATGAGATTGCTATAGCAGTTCATAAAGATAATAAAGAACTGTTGCAAAAGCTTAATGCAGAGCTTGAAAAATATTGTACAAGCGCAAGTTATAGAAATTTGTGCAGAACATATTTTGGGAGCATGAAGTAAGAGGTTAGGAAAGTACTTTTAAAAAGCTTTTCATACATTCATCACCATAACTTAAAAAGTAAGAGGCTTTCTTTCTTTATGGAAGAGAGCCTCTTACTTTTTGTAATAGTGAACGAATGCTGTTGATTTAAAAGAAAAGTATTGACAATAAAGCAACTATATAGCGTAGAATGAGCGTTGATTTAATTGCTAATATTTCCTAATAAGAACAACTTCACTCTCACAAATTTTGCTGCTACTAGTTAAGTTGGGCAGTACGGTCTTGGTAGGAAATGTTTATAAATTTTAAGGAGATGAAGTATTGTGAAAAAACGTATTAGCAAAAGTCTATTGATGACAACACTTATTACTGGTATGTGTATTGGGGGGGCACAAGGCGTATTTGCGGCTGAATCCTTGCAAGAATTTACTCTTGACCCTATGATTGTTACTGCAACTAGAACTGAAAAAAGAGATTTGGATGTTCCTGCTACAACAAGTGTAATTAGTAATGAACAATTAGTTGATACTGGTGCAACTACTGTTGAAAATGCATTGAGATTTGCAACTGGTATCACTTTTAAATCTGAAACCATTGGCGAAGGTAATGGTGAAATTATGATTCGTGGTAAACGCCGTGGTACTCTTGTAATGGTTGATGGTGTTCCTCTGAATTTTAGAACTGGTTATTATAATCTTGATAATATTAATATTGATGATGTAGAACGCGTAGAAATTGTGCGTGGTGGCGGTGCTGTTCTTTATGGCAGCGATACTACTGGTGGTGTAATCAATATTATTATGAAAAATAAACGTTCTAATTCTATCAGTGTGTCTGCTGGTAATTATGGTGTGCAAAAACATCAAACTTCTTTGCAATTGGGTAAATTAGGTGTTGGTGCAAGTTGGGAAAAGAAAGGCGCCGTAGATGCAGTTACTTATCCCGCTTCTACTGGTAAATTCTTCGACTTTTTAGGTGGGGAAAAAACTATTTTTAGTGCTAATTATAGATTTGATGATGCCTTAAAAATGAATGTTGATTATAGTAATCATGATTATGCTAGACGATATAATAATAAAGACGGCTCTCCGTCTGATGAAAGACATTATGATAATGATAGAAATCGAATTACCTTAAATTATAATAAGGATGGTTGGAACGCTACTGCTTATTATAACCAATGTCACATTTATTATCCGTATCATTATTGGACAAAAGGTGTGAAATTTGAAGATGCCCGTATTTATGAATACGAAGACATGAAAAAAGGCATTGATATTACCAAACAATTCGATTTTGAGAAAGATACCTTAATTATTGGTGCTAAAGTAGAAAATGAAAGTTATGAATTCCATGATAGCTATGACCCTGGTTATAAAGTAAAAGCTCCTATTGATTATCAATATGATAGAAACATCTATTCTGTTTTTGCACAATTGGATCATAAGTTTGACGAGAAAAATAATGTGATTATTGGTGCTCGTGAAACTTGGACCGGTAGTTCTCCTGATGGCACTAACTACAGTGAATTTACTCCGCAAATCCAATATTTATATAAAGTGCGTGATGATTTGAGCGCTTATGCTAGTGTTTCTAAATCCTTCACTTTGCCTACTATGAATGATATGTATGGTGCAGGTGACCATCATCCCAATCCGGATATTAAACCGGAAGTAGGTATGCACTATGAAGCTGGTTTAAAACATGTTTCTGGTGACCATTCTTGGAAATTAGCTATTTTCAAAAGCGATGTAAAAGATTTTATTACTGAAGATTCTGATCTTGAAATGGCTGTTAATGAAGACAATAGAAATATGGGTATTGAACTTTCTAGTGAAGTAGTAAATTCCAATGGCTTTAGTGCAAACTGGGGTATTTCTTATGGCAATCCTGAATATAGGGATGCTGATACTAATTATCAATGGCATAGAAACTATGGCAGACTTCAAGCAAATGCAGGCTTAAAATATCAAGCGAATAAATTTAACATTGCTTTGAATGCAAGTTATTTGTATGATCGTGTTTATAAAAATTCTCAAGAAGCTATTAAACCGTTCTTGTTGACTACTGCACATGTTTCTTATAGCCCGACTAAAGATCATGAAATTTTCCTGAATGTAGATAATATGTTGGATCGTATAGATATTACTTCTCACGTATCTTCTCGTTATAAAACTTTGGGAACTAACTTCGTTCTCGGTTACAAATATAAATTCTAATAGGTGATAGATAGTGCGTTGCTTTTGGCTTTTGTTAATTTTAACAGTTGTTTTAAATGGTTGTAGTTTTACTAATGGTAAGACTATTACAAATAAATCACAAGGATATCAAGTTGTTGATGATTGTGGTTATACTTTAAGTTTTACTGAAAAACCGCAAAGAATATACGCTGCTACTTCTAGTTTAGAGGAAGTAATTATAGATTTAGTTCCTGTGAATAGAATAGTAGCTATATCTGCAATGGCAACTGATGAAAGATTATCTTTGATAGCAGATAAAGCAATGAGAATTACACCTAAGATTCAAGGTAAAATTGGGGTTGAGGGGGTTCTTGCCCTCAACCCTGACCTTGTGATTATGCAGGATAATATGGATGTTTCACTTATTAATTCATTAAGAGATTCTGGGTTAAAGGTGTTGGTTACAAAAGTCCCCGTTACTGTGGAAATGATAAAAGCACGTATTGAAAAGTTATCAATGGCAGTCGGTGAAGAAAGTAAGGGAAAAGAAATTATATCAGTCCTTAATAAAAAACTTGAGTATGTAGCTAGTAAGTTAGGCTCATTACCTGATTGTGAAAAGAAAATAATTATGGCATATTCTCAGCAAGGTGTTTTTGGCAGTGCTAAAGGTTTGTTCAATGATATTTGTAATAAGTCTTTTGTGTTGAATGGTGCAGCAATGGCTGGTCTTGTGCGTGGTGAACACCTTAGTAAAGAAAAAATAATAGAATATGACCCTGATGTATTCATATTTCCCAGTTACGACACTGGTAAATATGGTGATTTAGATGTGTTCATACAAGAAGTTTTAAATGATCCTGCGTTAAAGAATGTAAAAGCTATTAAAAATAATAATATTGTTATTGTAAAAGATAAATATCGCTCAACAACTTCACATTATGTTGGT
>JBGVIJ010000016.1:0-73290 GCA_045123075.1 Phascolarctobacterium sp.
TCTTGCAAAGTTGCCATTTCTTCGTCAGTAGTAGCAACAACCAAGGAACCAGTCCATTTAATATCTAAATCCAGTTCTCTTTCCAATTGATGATACAATCTATTACCGCGTACATTGGTAATAGCTTTAAGGCTACCGGTAGGAGCGTCAAAGCCAGCGTGCAAAATAGCACTGTTTGCTTTAGTAGTACCCAAAGAAACGTCAGGCTCTTTTTCTACCAAAACGCATTGTAAATCATATTTGGAAAGCTCACGTAAAATAGCAGTACCGACAATACCGCCGCCGATAACGACAACGTCAGCAGATTTTACAAATTCCATTCCTTCACTTCCTCACTGAATTTTAAAAATAATTATGCACTTTCATTCTAACACAAAACATATAAAAAAAGAACTGTCTTATACAGTTCTTTGCCACAAATATTTCAAATTTAAAAGTAAAAACGCTGCCAAATGTTTAGCAGCGTTTAAACCTACTACAAAAGATTGGGTAATGCTCAGTTTAAAGCAACGGTTACAACGGAATCACATTAATAGCATGACTTCCCAACGCACCTTGAACAATCTCGAATCTTACATCGCGACCTTCAAGTAAAGTTTTAAAGCCTCTCATTCTGATTGCGGAATAGTGAACGAATACGTCATTACCATCACCGCAATCAATAAAGCCATAACCCTTTTCAGCGTTGAACCACTTTACTTTTCCGATCATCACTTTCCCTCCTCCGTTATTCCGACATACGAAGCTGTATCCCAACTTCGCCTACATTATAAATCAATCATTTAATTAATGCAAGAGAGTTTTTTAAAATTATCTACAAAAGATTTTAAAATTATCTCTTAACACACAAAAACGGACTAACCTTGCGGCTAGTCCGTTTATTTTTTATTCAGCTTCTTCTTCGTGATGAATAGCAGCTAAGGAAACTACTTTATCATCATCGTTCAAGGTCATAAGTTTTACGCCTTGGGTGTTACGGCTGTATTGAGAGATTTGGTCAACATCAATGCGGATAATGATACCACCTGCGGTAATCATCATAATTTCTTGTTCCGGATTGATAACACGCATACCTACAACGGTACCGGTTTTTTCGGTAATCTTCATATTGATTACGCCTTTACCACCGCGGGTTTGCTTGCGATATTCACTAACAGCAGTGCGTTTGCCCATACCAAGTTCAGTAGCGGTCAGCACTTCGTATTCTTCGTTAGCAACGCTATCCATGGCAACAACTTCGTCGCCATAGTTCAAGGTAATACCACGCACGCCATGAGCAGTTCTACCCATAGGCCTTACATCTTGTTCGTCGAAGCGGATGGCAATACCGTTTCTGGTTGCAATTACGATTTCGCTGTTACCGTCAGTCATTTCTACGCCAATCAAATCTTCGTTGTCATCCAAGTTGATGGCAATCAAACCGGTTTTACGAGCACTGTCAAAATCTACGAGATTAGTTTTCTTAACAGTACCTTTGTTGGTTGCCATGAACATGAAGTGATCATCCTTAAATTCCTTAACAGGAATAACTGCGGTGATTTTTTCTCCTTGTTCGATGGGAAGCAGGTTGATAATGGCAGTACCTTTAGCAGTGCGTCCTGCTTCGGGGATTTCATAACCTTTTTGACGGTATACCTTACCTTTATTGGTAAAGAACAAGATATTATGGTGAGTAGTAGAAAGGAACAAGTGCTCAGCGCAATCATCCGCTTTTTTGCCACTACCACCGGTTTTACCTACGCCACCGCGTTTTTGACTACGGAAGTTATCCAAAGTTTGACGTTTGATATAACCTTGATGGCTAATGGTAACTACGATATCTTCTTCTGCGATAAGGTCTTCAATGTCCATATCGGAAGTATCGGTAGAAATTTCAGTGCGACGAGCATCGCCAAATTTCTTTTGTACTAAAAGCAAGTCTTCTTTAATGATGTTCATTACTTTGCTTTCATCAGCCAATACGCTTTCCAACCAGTCGATTTGTTCCATAACATCGATGTATTCGTCATCAATTTTCTTACGTTCCAAACCGGTCAAGCGTTGCAGGCGCATATCAAGGATTGCTTGCGCTTGGCGTTGGCTAAGGCTGAATTTTTCCATCAAGGAAGTTTTAGCAATATCCGCAGTTGCGCTATTACGAATGGTTTGGATTACTTCGTCAAGATTATCAAGAGCAATTTTCAAACCTTCCAAAATATGAGCGCGGTCTTGAGCTTTGCCCAATTCGAAGCGGGTACGACGGGTAATAACTTCTTTTTGATGTTCAAGGTAATATTCTAAGATTTGTTTAAGGTTCAAAATGCGAGGTTGACCTTTTACAAGGGCAAGCATGATGATACCAAAGGAGCTTTGTAATTGAGTATGTTTGTAAAGTTGGTTAAGGATTACGTCAGGTACTACATCGCTCTTAAGTTCGATAACGATGCGCATACCTCTACGGTCAGATTCATCGCGTAAATCGGTAATGCCTTCTACAACACCATCTTTAACAAGTTGGGCAATACTTTCAATCAAGCGTGCTTTATTTACTTGATATGGAATTTCACTTACAACAATGCGGTTTTTGCCTTTTTGCATAGGCTCGATTTCAGCCTTAGCACGAATCTTCACAACACCACGACCGGTATTATAAGCACTACGAATACCATCAGTACCTAAAATTGCAGCCCCGGTGGGGAAGTCAGGGCCTTTAATAGCAGTCATCAATTGGGGGATTTCCGCATCAGGATTATCAATAAGCATTACAAGGCCATTAACAACTTCGCTCAAATTGTGCGGAGGAATGTTAGTAGCCATACCTACTGCGATACCAGCACTGCCGTTAATTAAAAGGGCAGGAACTTTAGAAGGAAGTACGCTGGGTTCTTTTAAGGATTCGTCGTAGTTGGGGCCAAAGTCAACGGTTTCTTTTTCGATGTCTTCAAGCATCATTTCTGCAATTTTCGCCATACGAACTTCTGTATAACGCATTGCAGCAGCGCCGTCGCCGTCCACACTACCAAAGTTACCATGACCATCTACCATTAAGTAACGGGTAGAGAAGTCTTGCGCCAAACGAACGATAGCTTCATAAACGGAAGAATCGCCGTGAGGATGATACTTACCTAAAACTTCGCCGACGATACGTGCAGATTTTTTGTAAGGCTTGTTAGAAGCCATGCCTGCTTCGTGCATAGCATATAAAATTCTGCGGTGAACAGGTTTCAAACCGTCGCGAACATCAGGCAAAGCACGTTGAATGATAACGCTCATTGCATAGTCAATGTAAGACTTTTGCATTTCATCTTCAATATAAACCGGTAGAATTTTGCCAGTAGTATTTTCTAAATCCACTTTATCACCCTTTACTTTCCACAAAAACACATATTAAAACAAATTATAAATAACGTCTATATTGCGTAAAAACTAAATTTTAATACTTTATTATACCATATTTTGTAATTTTTTTCAAAAACCACTATTTGAACAAGATTTCATACACTTGTTTACCAATGAGTACGCTAGTAACCAAAAGATACAGCGGGCGCACATACGCTGCCCCTTTTTTAATCGCCATTCTAGAACCAACGATTGCACCAAAAATCATGCCAATTGCCATAATTACACCGTAGCTCCAAACTACGGAACCACTTAAAGCAAAGGACATTAAAGCGCCAATACCGCTGGCAAAGTTTAAAGCTTTGGCATTACCTGCAGCAGTAACAAAATCGCAACCTAAAAACAAGAAGCCAAAGATTAAGAAAGAACCAGTACCAGGGCCAAAGAAGCCATCATAAAAACCTAAGCCTAAAGCCATTATTGCCACGGCAATATATTCTTTAGTACCCAGTTCTTCCTTAGAAGCAACATCGCCCCAATCCTTGCGGAAATAAGTATAAACCGCTACTGCCACAAGCATTACTACGATAATATTCTTCATCAATTCTTCCGGCAAAAGGTAAACTACATAAGCACCAACCGCAGAACCTATAAAAGACAGTGGCATAAAATAAAGTGCTATTTTGTTAATCTTACCTGCTCGCCAAAAAGAAAGTATACTGGTAAATGCACCTGTAGAAGCAGAAAGCTTATTTGTACCAAGTGCCAAAGGAACGGGCATACCTAAAGCCAAAAGTGCAGGAGCAGAAATTAAGCCACCACCACCAACGGTGGAATCAATAAAGCAAGCTACGAAGCCTGCAATTAATAAAAATGCTACTGTATATAAATTTAGCTCAGCAACAAATTGTTCCATAAAACCCCTCTAAACTCATTCTTCAAAACATAAATATAAACCAATCTTTCCTGCAAGACATTCAAAGGTAACTTCATCTTGAGGAATATTGCTAATAGCGTAAGGGTGCAGTAATTTAAGTTCTGCTTCTTCTAATTCCCATCGCACATTTTTTAAGGTAACCTTGTTTACTTCACTTAAAGGGAGTAGGGACAAAGCTTTTACTTTTTTATGTAGGCAAAGCTTTACTGCTTCACCGGCAGTTACTAAAAGCATTGCTTCCTTTTCATCTGCCAAGATAACTTGCGCTTGATGTTTTTCTTTATAACTAAGTAAGGAAAAAACATTGCTATAAAGGTGGTCAAACCTGCCGCCCCATACCCCGGTACAGATTAAGTCGCTACCTTCTAAATTTTGTAGAACTAACTGCAAATCTGTATCGTCCTTTTCTACAGGGAAGGTTTCTACCTTAGTTCCAAGTACTTGTGCTTTTTCGTAAGCTTCTTTAGTACCGCTATCGCAGTCACCAAAGAGGGCAGTAGGTACTAAATTTGCTTTTAAGCAAACTTCGATGCCTTTATCTGCGCAGTAAAGCTTTTTAGTAGTAGCAACTTCACTAAGCCAAGTAACATTAGGCGTTCTACCGCCTGCAACTACTAATTTTGTTTCATTATATTGTTTAGGTAAAATTACCTCAGCTGTAAACTGAGGTAATTTAAAAGTCTTAGTATTCATTATTTACTTTTCGCAACAGGCTTAATGACAATTTGTCCGCCTTCTTTTAAAACTTTCCAAGTGCAATCGCCGTTTTTATTTTTCAACCATTCCATGCTGATTTCCAAAAGGAAACGGTTTAAACGTTCTTGAGCATCTTGGGGAAGCAACAGCTCTTTTTTCGCAGGAGCAGGAGCTTTTGCTTTAAGTTTTATTCTTGCGGTGGTTTTTTCTTCAGAATAGATACCGTTTTCAAAGGAAAGTTCTTCACTAAAACCCTTCAACATATCTTCATCAGAAAGATTTTTTCTAATTTTAGCCATTTTATTTAACCTCACAAATTACAAGTCTAAGTTACGAACTTTACGTGCGTTTTCTTCAATAAATTGACGGCGCGGTTCTACTTTATCGCCCATCAAAATGGAGAAGATTTTGTCTGCTTCTGCAGCGTCTTCCAATTGAACTTGCAAAATGGTACGGTCTTCCGGATTCATGGTAGTTTCCCACAATTGTTCCGGATTCATTTCACCTAAACCTTTATAGCGTTGAATGTAGGGGTTGCTGTCGCGACCTACTTCATCCAAAACATTTTGCAGTTCTTCGTCACTGTAAGCATACAAGTGTTTTTGACCTTTGCGTACCAAATAGAGAGGGGGTTGTGCAATAAATACATGGCCTTCTCTAATCAAAGGTTGCATATAACGATAGAAGAAAGTCAACAGCAAGGTACGAATGTGAGCGCCGTCGACGTCGGCATCGGTCATGATAATGATTTTGCCGTAACGAGCTTTGTTAATATCAAAGTCATCACCAATACCACAACCAAAAGCAGTAATCATATTACGGATTTCTTCACTGCTCAAAATTTTATCAAGACGAGCTTTTTCTACGTTTAAGATTTTACCACGCAAGGGGAGAATAGCTTGGAACTTACGGTCACGACCTTGTTTAGCACTGCCACCTGCGGAATCACCTTCGACAAGATAAATTTCAGTTTCAGAAGCATCTTTGCTTTGGCAATCTGCAAGTTTGCCAGGCAAGCTACTAACTTCCAGCGCATTTTTACGACGGGTAAGCTCACGTGCTTTACGTGCTGCCATACGAGCGCGGGCAGAAATGATGGATTTTTCAACAATCTTTTTAGCAATGGAAGGATTTTCTTCCATAAATTCAGTCAATGCATCGCCAACTAAATTATCAACGATGGGCATAACTTCGCTGTTGCCCAATTTAATTTTAGTTTGGGATTCAAATTGGGGATTAGGAATCTTTAAGCTGATTACTGCGGTCAAACCTTCGCGCACGTCTTCACCGCTTAAAGCATCTTCATTTTCTTTCAAAAGATTATTTTTACGAGCATAACCATTGATAGTTCTGGTCAATGCTTTACGGAAACCACTTAAATGGGTACCGCCTTCTTCAGTGTTAATGTTGTTTACATAAGTAAAGACATTTTCACTGTAGGTATCGCAGTATTGCATTGCAACTTCTACAATGATACCGTTCTTTTCGCCTTCCAAGTAAATGGGTTCAGCGTTAATTTTATCTTTATTGTTATCAACGTAATTTACGAATTCAATGATACCGCCACCAAAGTGGAAGGTTTCAGTTTTACCATCTTCACGTTCATCACTCAAAGTAATAGTAATGCCTTTGTTTAAGAACGCCAACTCACGAATACGCATACGCAAAGTTTCGTAGCTGTAAACAAGTTCGGAGAAAATGGTAGCGTCCGGTTTGAAGTGAACGGTAGTACCGGTTTCAGCAGAATCGCCTTTTACATAAAGTTGGGTAGTAGTTTTGCCTTGTTCAAAAGCAATGCCATAGCATTTACCGCCACGACGAACTTCTACATCCATACATTCAGAAAGTGCGTTAACGCAGGTTACACCTACGCCGTGCAAACCGCCGGAAACTTTATAACCGCCATCACCAAATTTACCACCAGCGTGGAGAACGGTCATAATAACTTCAACTGCAGGTTTGCCTTCTTTTTTCATCATATCAACAGGAATACCACGACCATTATCTCGTACGGTAATACTGTTATCAGCGTGAATGATTACACGAATATCATCACAATAGCCTGCCAAAGCTTCGTCGATACTGTTATCGACAACTTCATAAACCAAATGATGCAGACCACGAGCAGAGGTACTACCAATATACATTGCAGGTCTTTTACGTACTGCTTCCAAACCTTCTAAAACGTGAATCTGGTCAGCGCCATATTGGCCATTTACTGTTGTAGCTTCTTCAATATCAATGTTATTTGCCATGGGTACCTCCTAAAAATTACTATAAACAGAATCAGCGAGGAAATCTTCTTCCACACGCTTCTTTAATGTCAACGCAGAAATTGCTGATAAATAAATAGTATCTTCGGTCAAAATGCAACTGGAACAACCTTCGCCCTCAGATAAATCAACAATTTTATATCTATCTCTATATTTTTCTACATAATCTTTGTAAATTTCAGATTGTGGGTCACGCAAATTAAAGATTGCGATAATCTCACTATTTTTTACCATGCAATCTGATCCCAGGTGTAAGTACACTTTGCTTCCTCCGTAAATGAGCTAACCCATTCTCATAAATTTTTTCGTCTATTTCGCCAGGCTCTTTACCTGTCAAAAACATTACTGCCATTAAACAATCCTTTTCATCAGCACTGTTTAAGCGTACTCTTTCAAAATAAGTGTTTTTTAAACTATCTTTAACTCTATTGAAAAGAATTCTGTCACATCTAAAGTACTTAGAACATTCTTCGTACTTCATCCAAGGCTGCACGTTTAATAGTTCAGCAATCTTACTCATTAAAAGATTTTTCTCTTCACGAGCACACACATCACATAAATGATTATCTGATTGGACTATTACTCCACATTTTAAACAAGGTTTAGTATATTCTTTTGCAGCTTCTTCTTCTAAAACTTCTTTTTCTTCCTTACTATACTGGATAATATTACTACCAGCTTGAAAGTTTAATTTTTTTATAACCAGCTTGCCATCAAGGCAGGCATTTATTTTTTTCAGAAACAGCTCCTTCATCATAAAAAGCTCGTTGGCCAATAATGAACTTGCTGTCCTGATTGTTAAAGCATCACCTTTAATTTTATGCACGCAACAATTCTTAGCTAAATGTTCACCACAAATTTCCTGCCAGTTTTGCGTTAAAAGATATTCTGCAAACTTTTCCTGAGCACCGGGAAATTTAACTTGTCTACCTGTACTTCTACCTTCTTTATCGCGAAGAACAAAACCTGAAGTAAACAAGTTCTTTATAATTTTGTCAGGTTTATCAAATTGTTTGTGCATATTTAAGCCTTTCTTACAGACCCTTGCATAATTTCAAAATAAGCATTACCTTCTAATTCAGGAATAAGTTCCCTATCATTAACAGTAATAAAGGTTTGTACCCTACCATCAATGAAAAGTAATAATTGAGCACGTCTATTATTATCAAGTTCACTCATTACATCATCTAAAAGAAGTACGGGGAACTCGCCAATTTCTCGACGCACATATTCCAGTTGGGAAAGCTTCAACGCCAACGCACCACTGCGTTGTTGACCTTGACTACCAAAGGACTTCAAGGACATATCATTTAAAAGTAAGATGATATCGTCGCGATGGGGACCAATACCTGTATTACCACGCAAAATATCAATGCGTTCACGCTCTTTAAGTTTATTGGTATAAAATATTTCCCAAGCAGAAAAATCACTTTCAAGATAAAGAAGCTCGCCATTATTAGCCTTTAGCTCATACTTAATAGTTAAAGTCTCTTTATTTCCCGTAATAGAAGCGTAAATTTCTCCTGCGATGGCTTGCAGTTTTTCCAAAGCAAGCTGACGTTTTTTAGCAATGGCAGTAGCAAGCACGATAAACTCTTTATTCCAGGGTTCTAATTGATTAGGACTACCACCATTATCACGAATTTCCTTCAATAATTTATTGCGTTGCTGCAGCACCCTATTATATTTAACCAGTAAATCGTAATAAATAGGGTCCGTTTGCGCAATTTGCATATCAAAGAAACGACGTCTTAAACTTGGTTCACCTTTTACCAATTGCAAATCTTCCGGTGAAAACATTACTACATTCAAAGAACCGTAATGCTCTTTAGGTCTAACCTTAGTTCCGTCTAAGAAAATTTCTTTCTTATTACGTCCCAACTGCTGATATTTTTTTATTTTGATATCATGCACACCGCTAAAACTTTCGTATTCAACACCAACTGCCATTTCTTTGCAGCTAATTTTCAGTAAATCATCTTCCGTAAAAGTACGGTGACTCATACCAAAAGAGCTGTAGAAGATTGCTTCCAAAATATTAGTCTTGCCTTGAGCGTTTTGCCCGTAGAAAACATTAATCATGGAAGAAAAATCTAAATTGCAGGAGCTATAATTACGAAAATTTACAGCGTAGATTTTATTGATTTTCATTTTATTCAGTTACAATAGTCAATTCTACTTGATCGTCAATATTTACCACGTCACCAGGACGTACTTTTTTACGTTTTTCGTGTACGGGAACACCGTTCAAAGAAACGATGCCTTCTTCAATCATCATAAAAGCTTGTCCGCCGGTATCTGCAAGACCGGAGAATTTCAAAAGCTTATCCATAGCAATATATTCAGTATCGATTACAACCTCTGCTTTTTGCATAATGCACCTCTTAGAATACTACACGAACAGGAGTTACGATGTAGGTATAATCTTCTTCTTCAGTAGATTTAACGCATACAGGGCTTAAAGCGGTGTTCATAGAGAAAACTGCTTCTTCAGATTCAAGATTTTTCAAAATATCAAGAATATATCTGGAGTTGAAAGCAACATTCAAGTTTTCACCTTCAGTTGCGCAAGCGATAACTTCACGACCGGTACCAACTTCCGGGCTGCTGGAAGTAATAGTCAATTCGCTATTTTCAACGCTCATTTTTACAATGCTATATTCGCCTTCAGTTGCAAAGAGAGCAACACGTTCTACTGCGCCTGCCATTTCTTTAATGTTAACAGTAGTTTTAATAGCGAATTTAGGCGGAATAACTTTGCGGTAATCAGGGAATTTACCTTCAATCAAGCGGGAAACAATTACCACATTATCAATAACAATCATAATTTGGTTATTCAAAAGGGAAATTTGAACTTGTTGGGGTACTTCGCTAGTCAAGTTACGAGAGATTTCACTTAAAACTTTAGCAGGAATAATCATGCTCATAGGTTCACTAGCTTCTTGAGCCATGGATTTAATTGCCAAACGGTGGGTGTTAGTACCAACAAAAGTAATTTTGCCATCTTGGATTTCTACCAGAATACCGGTAAAGAGAGGTCTTGCTTCGTCAGTGGAGCAGGAGAAGATGGTTTTCTTAATAAGTTCTTTAATTTTTTCATCTTCAATGGTAATAGTTTTATCTGCGTTGAATTCCGGGAATTTAGGATAATCATCTTCGTTCATCAACAAAAGTTGGAATTCAGATTTACCGGAGCTAACTTTAATAGTTTTATTGGTAGTATTTTTTTCAATGGTGATAGTTTCACCGGGCAATTTACGAATCAGTTCTGCAAAATGTTTAGCAGATACTACGATTTCACCTGCTTCTTTAATTTCTGCATCAATAGTACAGGAGATTGCCATATTCAAATCCATTGCTTGGATTTCTAATTTATCTTCATTAGTAATAAAATGAATGCCGGAAAAAATAGGAGTACTCGGTTTAGAAATAATCGCTCTTTGAACTGTTTGAATTGCTTTATTCAGGGTACTTGTATTACAGGTAAAAATCATTTTTACACAGTCCTCCTTCGGGATTTACTATTATTATATATTTATAAAAGAATAGTCGTAATAGTAGTAATATATGTTGATAATGTGGAAAATGTCATTTAAGCCTTAACTGTAGCGCTTTTTGCCTTGTAGATAAGCATGTTGATAATTCAAAATTTCTATACACACAACTAACAAGTTTTTAAACTTTGCATAATTCAGTGGACTTATACACAATTTTTACCATAGTTATCAACAGTTTTTGTGGATAACTTTTATTGTTTCAACATTTCTTTCAAAGTATTCAAATCTTTTTGCAATTTGCTATCTTCTTTGCTCTTGTTGCTAATCTTTTCGTAAGCGTGGATTACAGTAGTGTGATCTCTGCCTCCGAACAGTTCGCCAATGCGCGGGTAGGACATATCTGCCAGCTCGCGGCACAAGTACATGGCAACTTGACGAGGATAAGCAATATTTTGAGTACGTTTTTTATTGAAAAGCTCATCAAGTTTAATGCGATAATGTTCTGCAACTGCTTGGGTAATGCTTTCAAAGGTAATTTGTTTAACTTGAACTATGTTACCCATGTCATCAAGAATCTTTTTAGTGATTTCTAAAGTTACAGGTACATCCATTAAGGAAGAATAAGCAACGATTTTAGTATAAACGCCTTCAATTTCACGAATGTTGTTGGTAATGCTGGTTGCCAGCAGTGTTAAAACATCGTTGGGCATTTCAATTTTATCGTTGGCAGCCTTTTGACGTAAAATTGCAATACGGGTTTCCAAATCAGGCGGTTGGATATCTGCAATCAAGCCTTGTTCAAAACGGCTACGCATTCTATCTTCCAAAGTTTCGATTTCTTTAGGGAGTCTATCACTGGAAATAATGATTTGTTTATTGGAATCACGCAAATCGTTAAATGTATGGAAGAATTCTACCTGAGTTTGTTCCTTACCTTTGAGGAATTGAATATCGTCGATGATAAGGCAGTCAATATTACGGTATTTTTTACGGAAGGCTTCTGTATTTTTATTGTAGATGGAGTTAATGATTTCGTTAGTGAAGTTTTCACTGGAAATATAGAGAACCTTCATGGTAGGGTCATTTTGTTTAATGCGGTTACCGATGGCGTGCATTAAGTGAGTTTTACCAAGACCTACACCGCCGTATAAGAAGAGGGGGTTGTAAGTAGTAGCAGGGTTATTTGCTACAGCTTGAGCAGCAGCGTAAGCAAAACGGTTAGAATTACCCATAACGTAATTTTCAAAAACGTATTTAGGATTCAAATTGCTTTCAGCAGCTTCTTCTTCTTTTTCTACATTAAATAAAGGCTTAATAGGTTCTTCTGCAACCTTAATTTCCGGAATTACTTGTTTTTCTTCTGCTTGTTCCGGTGCTTCTATAATTAATTTAATGTTCTTTTCCATAATGGAAGAGAGAATACTTTCGATGGTTTTAGAATATTTTTCTTCTATGAATCTCTTAAAGAAAGAGTTTTTAACTGCAACTTTACAATATTCATCAGTCACTTCTAAAGGCATGATGGGATTTATCCAAGTATCCATAACTTGGGCGCTGGCAGATTCGCTGAATTTTTCGGTGAATCTAATCCAAACTTCTGCTAAATCGTAAGTTTTCATCATTCAATTTCCTTTCCTAAAATTTAAATAAAAAATCGGCAGTTTAGCGCAAGTGGTTCTTAAAGAATTTGCACTGCCGCGAGATAGTTTTTTATAATTATTTTTAGAGAAAATACACCACTCTTATTTTATCAGACTGTGGATAACTTCGCAAATCATTGTAGAATTTTTTTACCGTTTGACTTTTATTTTGTTTAATTTTGTTTTATTTCGTCATTTTTTTGGCTTAAATGCGTGGTTTTTGAGAAGTTTTCTACTTGACGAAGAAAATGTTTTCACATATAATAATTCAGTAATGTATTTACGTGTGTATATACGGCTATCAATTCATTTTCATAGAATTTGATAAAAATTCTGGTGGATAAGGAGGGAATACTTAATGAAACGTACTTTTCAACCTAACAATCTTAGAAGAAAAAGAACCCATGGTTTCAGAGAAAGAATGAAAACTTTGGGCGGTCGTCAAGTTCTCAAAAGAAGACGTGCTAGAGGCAGAAAGAAATTGTCTGCATAACATTATAAAATAGGCCGCGCAAGTGGCCTATTTTTTCAATGCGCAGGTATTTAATTTATGCAGAAAAAGCTTTATTCATTCAAAAAGATTAATCGTTTAAAATCAAAAAAGAGTTTTCAAGTTGTGTATAATAAGGGACGTTCCGTTGTTGACGGTATGTCTGTTTTTTACATTTTGACTGAACAACAAGATGATGTAAAAATCGGTATGGCCGTTGGCAAGAAATTAGGATGTGCCGTTGTACGCAATCGTATGAAGCGTCTTATGCGCGAAGTTTTCCGAATGCATAAGATGAGGCTTAAAAAAGGATATCATATTGTTTGGGTGGCCCGCCGCAAATTGGCGAAGGCTGATTTAAAGACTTATGAGCGTGTTTTTTTAAGACTTGCTAAGAGAGCAGCACTGTTACAAGAGTAAGGATGTAAATAAAATGGCAAAAATTCTGATTCTCTTCGTCAGATTTTATCAGTTATTTATTTCACCGATGTTTGGTCCAAGCTGTAGGTTTTATCCTACTTGTTCAGCTTATGCAATAGAAGCATTGCAAAAGAAAGGTGCTTTAAAAGGTACTTGGCTAACAATAAAACGCTTGTTAAAATGTCATCCTTTTCATCCCGGTGGCTATGATCCTGTTGAATAAGATAGGTTCAAATTGCAAGAGACAGTTACATTCTTTGTAAGGAGTATTAATATATGGACTTCCTCAGCAATCTCGTTCAACAAGCGCTTACTTTCATGTATGGCGTTACTGAAACTTTGGGTGTACCCAGCTACGGTATTGCAATTATCCTGATGACTATTATCATCAAAATTGCGTTGTACCCCATTACTAAAAAACAAATCGAATCTATGAAGGCTATGAATAAAATTCAGCCTAAAATGAAAGAAATCCAAGCTAAGTACAAAGACGATAAACAACGTTTGAATTTGGAATTGGCTAACCTTTATAAAACTGAAGGCGTTAACCCCTTGTCAGGTTGCTTGCCTTTGTTGATTCAAATGCCGATTATGATTGGTATTTTCTACGGTATCCGCGATTTCCAATATGTTGGCCCTGCTAACTTCTTATGGATGGAAAGCATTTCCAATCCGGACCCTTGGTACATTTTACCGATTCTTTCTGCATTGACTACTTTTATTCAATCCAAACAAACCATGCCTGAAGGTGGCGGTGCACAAGGTAAAATGATGCTTTACTTCATGCCCTTGTTCATTGGTTACATCAGCTTCACTTTCCCGGCTGGCCTTGTTATTTACTGGGTTGTAATGAACATTATGCAAATTGCACAGCAAGCTGTTATGAACAAAGCTGCTGAGTCTAAATAAAAAATTTAGGAGTTGTTATGATGGCTTTTGTAGAAAAGACTGCAAAAACTGTTGAAGAAGCTGTTGCCGCTGCTCTGAAAGAATTAAACATTACTGCTGAAGAAGCTGTAATCGAAGTTCTCGAAGAAGGCAAAAAAGGTTTCTTTGGCATGTTCAGTAAAGATGCTAAAGTTCGTGTTACTGCTAAAGAAGTTGTTGTAGAAGAAACTGTGGTAGAAACCGCAGCTCCGGAAGCAGCTCCCGTAGTAGAAACTGTAGTTGAAACTGAAGTTGAAACTGAAGTTAAAGAAGAAGCTCCTGCTGCTGTTGAAGAACGTGCAGCTCGTGAGCCTAAAAAATTCGTTGTAAGCGACGAATCTGTTGCTAAAGCAAGAGAATTCTTGCAAAAAGTATTCAACGCAATGAAAATTGAAGTTGTTATGGAAAAATTCGTTAACAAAAACGATGGCTCCGTAACCTTTAAACTTCACGGCGCTGATATGGGTATCTTGATTGGCAAACATGGTCAAACTTTGGATTCCCTCCAATACTTGACTAACTTGGTTGCTAACAAAAACAGTGCAGAACGTGTACGCGTAATCATCGACGTTGAAGATTATCGTGATCGTCGCATTGAAACCTTGAACCGTTTAGCTTATCGTTTGGCTGACAAAGTTAAACGTAGCGGTGAACGCGTTTCATTGGAACCCATGAATCCCCATGAACGCAAAATCATTCACATGGCATTGCAAAATGACCGTCGTGTAACCACCTTGAGTGAAGGTGACGAACCTTATCGTCATGTAGTAATTGAATTGAAAAAATAATCAACAAAGCCCAGTAATCTTGTTTACTGGGCTTCTTTTATATTATAATAGAATGTGGAGTTACTGCTTCATAAATACGAAAGAAATGCTATATAACGAGGAGGAGTAAAGATGCAAGAAGAAACTATCAGTGCCGTCATCACTGCGTTAGGTGAAGGAGCTGTTGGTGTTATCCGTATCAGCGGTGAAAATGCTTTAGCAGTCGGGGAAAAACTATTCCACGCTGCTTCCGGTAAATCTTTAGCTGAATATGCTCCTAATACCATGGTTTATGGTCACGTTTATGATAAAGAGGACTTAGTAGACGAAGTATTAACCGTTTACATGAAAGCTCCTCGTTCTTATACTGCGGAAGACGTTGTAGAAATTCAATGTCATGGCGGTATTCAATCTTTGAAAAAAATCTTAGAGCTTAGCTATCAAGCAGGTGCTCGTCCTGCGGAACCGGGGGAATTTACCAAGCGTGCCTTCCTTAACGGACGTATAGATTTAACTCAGGCGGAAGCTGTAATGGATATTATTAAATCCCGCAGTGAAGCTTCCTTGAAATTGGCAGTACGCCAACAAAATGGACAGCTTGCTAAGGCATTGCGCAGCTTGCGTACTGATTTGGTAGATATCATTGTAAATTTGGAAGCTGTCATCGATTATCCGGAAGAAGATATCGAAGATGTAACTTTTAATAAAGTGCAGGAAAGCATTGTTAATTCCTGCGATAAAATTGCTCATCTTTTGTCTCATGCTCATACAGGCAAGATTTTACGTGAAGGCTTACGTACTGCCATCGTTGGTCGTCCCAACGTAGGTAAGTCCAGTCTACTCAACGCATTATTAAAGGAAGATAGAGCAATTGTTTCTGAATACGCAGGTACTACCCGCGACGTAATCGAAGAACAACTTTTACTTGACGGTGTTCCTCTTGTTTTGGCAGATACTGCAGGTATTCGCCAAACTGACGATTTTGTCGAATCCATTGGGGTAGAGAAAAGTAAACAGCTTTTGCAGGATGCAGAGCTTGTTATCTGCGTAGTTGACGGTAGCGAAAAACTCACTCCTGAAGATGAAGATATTTTGGAAGCTGCGAAAACTAAGCAGCACGTCATCATCGTCAATAAATGCGATAAAGATATTCACGATAATTTTATTGCTTTGCAGGAACGTTTCGGCAAAGAGCAAGTTATGGCTCTTTCTGCTAAGACAACTAAGGGTATTGACGAATTCACTGCTTGGCTTAAAAACTTCGTTTATGGTAGTGAAGGTACTTTAAGTGATGGAGTATATGTGCAAAATGCTCGTCACGAACAGCTTTTACGTGAAGCTTTAAGCTTCCTTGAAGATGCAGGTAGCGCAGCAGAAAATATGTTGCCTTATGACTGCATTGTAATAGATGTACGTAACGCTATTGATTTATTAGGCGAAATTACAGGCGATACTGTGCAGGATGAAATTATTAACCAAATCTTCTCCCGCTTCTGTATCGGTAAATAGAATTGTAGGTTGAGAAATTATGGGATTTATTGTAGGAAAATATGATGTAATAGTTGTTGGTGCAGGTCACGCAGGCGTAGAAGCTGCTTTGGCTGCCGCTCGTATGGGTGGTAAAACTTTGCTTGCTACCTTGTCCTTGGATAATGTAGCTTTAATGCCTTGTAATCCTTCCATTGGTGGGCCTGCAAAAGGTCATCTCGTGCGCGAAATTGATGCTTTAGGCGGTCAAATGGGTTTAAGTGCGGATAAGGCTTGTATCCAAATGCGCCTCTTGAATACCGGTAAAGGTTATGCTGTTCACGCTTTGCGTGCTCAAGAAGACAAACCTTACTACACCATGGTAATGAAGAAATTTGTTGAAAATCAACCTAATTTGGAATTGAAACAATTGATGATTGACAAACTTTTAGTTGAAAATGGCGAAGTTGTAGGCGTAGAAGCTGAAACCGGCGAAATTTTTGAAGCTAAATGCGTAATTTTGGCAACTGGTACTTATTTGCGTGCTCGTATTGTTTACGGCCAAGTAAATTATGAAAGTGGTCCCAATGGTTTGCGTAGCGCTAACAAGCTTTCCGGTTCTTTATTGGAACACGGTGTAGAATTAATGCGCTTTAAAACAGGTACTCCTGCTCGCATTGACGCACTTAGCCTTGATTACAGCAAGATGGAAGTACAAAATGGCGATGACTTCGTGCGCAACTTCTCTTTCTTAAGTGATATTAAAACCAGGGAGCAAATTCCTTGCTGGTTAACTTATACTAATGCGGATACTCATAAAATTGTCCGTGATAATTTGCATCTTTCCGGTATGTTCAATGGTTTGGTAGAAGGCATTGGACCTCGTTACTGTCCATCCATTGAAGCAAAATTGGTGCGTTTTGCTGAAAAAGAACGTCATCAACTATTCATCGAACCGGAAGGTAGAAATACCAATGAAATGTACGTACAAGGTATGAGTTCTGCTTTGCCTGCTCACGTACAACTGGCGTTCATGCGTACCATTCCCGGTCTGGAAAATTGTAGAATGATGCGTGCGGGTTACGCTATCGATTACGATTGCCTTGATCCCTTGCAATTGAAACCCTCTTTGGAACATAAAGCAATCAGCGGTCTCTTTAGTGCAGGTCAATCTAACGGTACCAGTGGTTATGAAGAAGCTGCTGCCCAAGGTTTGATCGCAGGCACTAATGCCATGAACAAAATTAACGGTCGCGAACCTTTGGTACTCCGTCGTGACGAAGCATACATTGGAGTTTTGATTGATGACCTTGTAACTAAAGGTACTAACGAACCCTATCGTATGATGACTTCCCGTGCGGAATATCGTCTCTTGCTTCGTCAAGACAATGCAGATTTGCGTTTGACTGAAAAGGGTAGAGCATTTGGTTTGGTAGATGATTATCGTTACGGTAAATTTACTGAAAAACGTACTGCTTTGGAACGTACCATTGCAGAACTTGGCAGTATCAGCATCTCTCCGAGCGAAGAAAACAACGCAAAACTGGTAGCGATGGGCACTGTTCCCCTGCGTACCGGTGGTAACCTTTTGGAATTGTTGCGTCGTAAGGAAATTACCTATGCAAAACTGCAAGAAGCCTTCAACTTGCCTGAACTTAACGAACAAGTTGCAGAACAAGTGGAAATTCACGCAAAATATGAAGGTTACATTGAAAAACAACGCCAAGAAGTAGAACGTGCGTTGAAACTGGAAAACAAAAGAATTCCCCAAGATATTGATTATAGAGCAATTAAAGAGCTTTCCTCCGAAGCGGCAGAAAAGCTGGAAAAAGTTAAACCTACTTCCATCGGTCAAGCATCCCGTATCAGCGGCGTATCTCCTGCTGACGTGAACGTGCTGATGATTGCTTTGGAACTTAAACGTCGAAAGGAGCAAGATGAATGACTTTTGCAGAAATTTTGGCGGAAAAAGGCAAGGAAGCAGGCTTTGAATTTACTGAGCGTCAACTGTGGCAATTTACCAGATACTACGAATTGTTGGTTGAAACTAACAAAGTAATGAACTTGACTGCCATTACTGAGCCTGAAGAAGTTGCTGTAAAGCATTTTATTGATAGTCTTTTGGGTTATGATGAAAAATTTGCAGGTAAAAGCTTGGCTGATGTAGGTACTGGAGCAGGGTTCCCCGGTGTTCCCTTAAAAATTTATTGTCCCACTTTGAAAGTTACTTTGATAGATGCTTTGGGCAAACGCTTGAAATTCCTGCAACAAGTAATCGACGAATTGGAATTGGAAGACATTACTTGCGTACATCTGCGTGCTGAAGATGCAGGTAGAAATAAAGCTTATCGTGAGAAATTTGACCTTGTAACCGCTAGAGCAGTAGCTCGATTGAGCGTGCTCTCTGAATATTGCCTGCCTTTAGTTAAAAAAGAAGGTATGTTTGTAGCGTTAAAAGGTAGCAAATTTGCGGAAGAAATAGAAGAAGGCAAGGCAGCTCTGAAAATCTTGGGTGGTAAACTACTGAGCGCGGAACCTGTAAAATTGCCCGGTTTAAATGATGGACGTGCAATTATCAAAATTGCCAAGACTAAAGCTACTCCTGCCCAATACCCTCGTAAGGCAGGTACCCCGGAAAAACAACCCTTGGGTAGTAAATAATGGAGGATGTTTATGTTTGTTGATGATGGATTTTCTGTTTTAGATACTTGTGGCATTATGGCGCAAGGTTCTAATAAAGCACAAGAGGTACAAGTTGAAAAAGTAGATATTAATAAAATTGTACCTAACCCGTACCAACCCCGTAAAACTTTTGATGATGAAAGCTTGGCAGATCTTTCTGCTTCCATTGCCCAATATGGTGTGTTGCAACCGCTGTTGGTAGCTCCTGCTGAAAATGGTGATTATATGCTTATTGCAGGTGAACGTCGTTTGCGTGCCTCCAAAATGGCAGAGCTAAAAGAGGTTCCTGTTATCATAAGTCATTATACTTCCCAACAAATTGCGGAAATCGCCCTCATTGAAAACTTGCAACGTGAAGATTTGCACTTCCTTGAAGAAGCAGAAGGCTATGAGCAATTGATGGAACAATTCCACCTTACTCAAGAAGCAATGGCAGCAAGAGTTGGTAAAAAGCAATCCACCATTGCTAACAAACTGCGTTTGCTGAAATTGAGTGTTAATATTCGTACTGAATTGCGTGCGGCAGGTTTGACTGAACGCCATGCTCGTGCACTCTTGAAAGTTAAAGATGAAGCTCAACAAGCGGAAGTTTTAGCTGTAGTAGTGAAGAATGGTTACAATGTACGCCAAACAGAGCAATACATCGAAAAACTTTTGGAAGTAAAACAACCTGAAAAGAAAAAACGTCTTGTTATCGTTAATGATGTGCGTATTTACCTCAATAGCATTAAGCAAGTTGTAGATACCATTAAAGTTGCAGGCATTCCTTGTGAAATGGAGCAAGAGTTTGATGGGGATGAGGTTGTGATTAGCCTCCGTATTAAAAATCAAAAGAAAGCAAAAGCGTAATAAGCACTTCTGACGCTTTTGGGTTAGTTTATAAACTTCAATGTTTTAAAAGGCATTGGAGTTTTATTTTTAAAAAATTGAAAGTTTTATATAGTGAACTAACAAAAGTGTTCAAAAATGAAAAGTTTTTATAGTTGAATATATAAAACTTTGTGATTCATTGACTTCATGTGCAATATACTGTACAATATATTTGACAACAAAAGGAGGTCAAATATGTTAGCAGTAAATTATTCTACATTAAGAAACAATTTGAAAGATTATTGTGACCAAGCAACTGATAATAAAACTGTAATTGTTACTCGTAAAGAAGAAAAGAATGTTGTCATTATAAGTTTAGAAAATTATAATCACTTAGTGCGTTCTGCTCGAAATGCTGAATATCTTGCAAAATTGGATCGTGGTTTTGAACAAATTAAAGCAGGAAATCTTCGTCAACATGATTTGATAGAGGATTAATGTATGGATAAACTGTGGACTGATGATGGTTGGGCAGATTATATTTATTGGCAGACTCAAGATAAAAAGACACTCAAAAAAATCAATGAGCTTATAAAAGATATCGAGCGTAATGGACCTTTAGAGGGTATTGGTAAACCTGAACAGTTACGCTATAGAGAAGCTTTTAGTAGACGAATAGATAATACTAATCGCCTTGTGTATGTTGTTAATGAAAATCAGCAGTTGGTTATCTTGTCTTGTCGTGGTCATTACGAAGATTAACTAGAATAGAAAAGGTAATAATGTAAAACAAAAGTCAAAAAGACAGAATGTTTCACGTGAAACATTCTGTCTTTTTCTTATGCATTGTAGTTAAGAAACCGGTGCTGGTATGGAAATATTGAAATAGAAGATTTGTTGTGGTATAATCTAAGTATCAGTTACAAGAAGAGGAGATTATTATGATAACTTTAATAGATGCTTGCGAAATAATTAAGATAGCTGAAGATAATAATCTTAAATTATATATTGATGGTGGTTGGGGAGTAGATGCTTTACTTAGCGAGGTAACAAGGAGTCATAATGATATTGATTTATTTTTAGAAAAAGTAGAGTACCATAAATTCATTGCTTTGATTAGGGATAAAGGGTTTTCTGAAAAGGTAATGGAGTATACTACGAACGATCATACTGTATGGGTTGATAAAGCAGGTAGAATAATTGATTTACATTGTTTTGAAATAATAAATGATGTTCTAATAAGATATGATGGGGAAGTATATCCGTTGAAAATTTTCAGTGGTGTTGGAAAAATTGGGAACTACGATGTTGCGTGTATTGAACCAGTAAGCCAAGTAGTTTTTCATTTAGGTTATGAATTTGAAGAAAATGATAGACATGATGTTTTATTGATTTGTAAGAAGTTTGGCATACCTATACCTGAACAATATAAATAAAAGCTGAAAATAACCACTTCACAATAAATAAACATATTATAGGGTATTTTATTTAAGAATGTTATATTAGGAATAATTGTGGTAATCAAGAACTAAAGGCGATGCTCATTCGAGCATCGCCTTGTTTAATTTTTAATATACCTCTGATTTTTGCTATTGGGCTTATCTGGAATTGACATACGAATTAGATTAGATTCTATTGCAGGTCGTAGATAATTTCTACGGAACCCATCTCTAGATTTTAGTTCAAGTTTTTCCATCAGTTCATTACTTGAATACGGAGTATCGTATTCCATTATCTCTAGAAGCTTTCTGATATGGATAGCTGTATCGTTATTATTTTCATTAACTTGTTGGATTACTTCATCAAGTATTTTATTTATTTGAGAAAGCATAAATTCTATGAAGATAGTAGATTCACCAGCAGAATGACATTTGGAAATAGCAGTGTAGTATTCATCTTGGAATTTTTCGATTTGGCTTTCTATGGGAATATATTTAAAGATAGGTTTCCATTTGGAAAGAATAGCAGTGTGCCATAAACGAGCCATTCTGCCGTTGCCATTAGTGAATGGGTGTATAAAGACAAATTCATAATGGAAGATGCTACTTAAAATTAAAGGATGGATAGCTTCTTTATCAGAGTTCATCCACTCGAACAGCATTATCATTAAATCCTGAACGAGTCTGCCGGGAGGAGCAATGAAAATGCATTTATCATTATGAAATACTCCTTCATCTCCTGTGCGAAAAGCTCCTGCTTCTAATTCAAGATATTTTGTCATAATCCCGTGATAGAATTTTAAATCATTTATATCATACGGATTAATTTCAGAAAGCTTTTCATAGCAGGCGTAAGCATTTTTAACTTCAATAATTTCTTTTTGTTCGCCAAGAACTATTTTACCGTTGATGACATCTCTAACTTGACCTAGAGAAAGGGAGTTAGCTTCAATTTTTAAAGACCCATGTATAGATTTAATTTGATTGTTCTTTCTAAGGTGCGGTTTAGTCTCTAAATTACTAGTTGCTGTGATTTGACCAAGTCTTTCAGAAATGGAGGATACAAGGGTTAATATTTCATTTGTTATGGTAAAAGGCGGTTTATAGGATTCCATAAATAATTACCTCATCTTGCACACTTTCTTGCACACTTTCTTGCACACTTACATTATACAACAACAATCAGTAATTTCAAGGATAGTATAAATTTCAAATCTATCTCAAAGAAATTCTCCAACAAACAATCCCCATAATCAACAGCTTATTCACAACTGCTTGTGGAAGTGTATAAAAGAACATACTATATAATGGAAGAAAGTTGTAAAATTAGTATTGGTCTTTGTAGTGTGTTATAATTTTTTTGATAGTAGTTTAAGGTAAAAGAGGGAAGAAGAGATGAAACTTTTAAAGCTTATAATTCTAATATTAGCGATTGCAATTAACATTGCTGGTTGTAAAAACGCAGAGGTAAATGAACCAGTCGCTGCCGTTGTAGGCAAGGTCGTTAAAGTTGTAGATGGGGACACCTTGCACATTTACAACAATAAGGAAACCTACAAAATTCGTTTGTCAGGAATTGATGCTCCAGAAAGTGGACAAGCTTATGGTAAACGTGCCAAAGAGCATTTAGCTTCTCTTGTTGCTGGCAAGCAGGTAATCGCTATTGTGGAAAGCAAGGATAGATATGGTCGTTACGTTGCTAACGTGAAAGTGCAAAGTAAAGATGTGTGCGCAGAGATGTTAAGTGCAGGTTACGCATGGCATTACAAACAATACGATAATAATAAATATTATGATGAGCTGCAGCGTGAAGCGAAGAAAGCAAAACGTGGCTTATGGGTTGATAAAAAACCGCAAGCTCCGTGGGACTATCGCAAAGAACAAAGAACAGGACAATAATGTCGAAAAGTCAAAATGTTTCACGTGAAACATTTTAGGTTTTTCGGGCAAATTTTAGTATTAGAAAAAGGCAAGATGTGTTAAAATAAAACCACTGAATTATAAAGAATTACTTCTGATTGAGCAAATAGTAGAAGAAAGTTTAGAGAAGAAAGACTAAAGAACGAGGTGAATTTTGTGGTAAAGGTAATTGCTATTGCGAACCAAAAGGGTGGGGTAGGCAAGACTACTACTGCTGTAAACTTGGCTGCGTGCTTGGCAAAACAAGGACGCAAAGTACTTTTGATTGATAGTGACCCTCAAGGTAACGCTACCAGCGGTTTAGGTTTTGACAAACGCGACATTAAAAAATGCGTATATGATACTTTGATTAACGATATTCCGATGGCAGAAGTTTTGAAGCACACTGCTTATGAATATTTGGATATCATTCCTGCTACCATTCAACTGGCAGGTGCAGAAATCGAGCTTGTTTCTTTGATGAATCGCGAAGGTAGATTAAAAAATGCTTTGGAACGTGTAAAACACGATTACGATTATGTGATTATTGACTGCCCGCCGTCTTTGGGCTTGTTGACCATCAATGCATTGACTGCGGCAAGCAGTGTTATGATTCCGGTACAATGTGAGTTCTACGCATTGGAAGGTATTACCATGTTGATGAATACCATCCAATTGGTACAACGCAACTTGAACCCTGCGTTGAAACTGGAAGGCGTTGTTATGACTATGTTCGACAGCCGTACCAATTTAGCACAAGATGTAGTAGAAGAAGTTAAAAAATATTTTAAAACTAAAATGTATAAAACCATCGTACCCCGTAACGTGCGTTTGAGCGAAGCTCCGTCCCACGGTATGCCTGTTATCGACTATGATAGTAAGTCCAAAGGTGCGCAGGTTTATATGGAACTGGCACAAGAGGTGATTGACGATGAGTAAAAAGACTGGTGGCTTAGGTAAAGGTTTAGGTGCAATTTTTGGCGAAAACCCGACTCCCGTTGTAGAAAAGCCGGAAGTTAAAGAAATCGTCGAAGGCACTCCCCAAGAAGTATTTACTAGAGATATCGTAGCCAACCCTTATCAACCCCGTAAAGTGTTTGATGAAGAAAAACTGCAAGAGTTGGCAGCTTCCATTAAGGAATATGGTGTAGTACAACCTTTGGTGGTACGTAAAAAAGGCAAACGTTTTGAACTTGTTGCAGGTGAACGTCGCTTGCGTGCCTCTAAATTGGCAGGTTTGAAAAAAGTTCCCGTAGTGATTAAGGAATATGACGAAACTGAGATGATGGAAATCGCTCTCATCGAAAATATCCAACGTCACGACCTGAATGCTATTGAAGAAGCCCAAGGTATTAAACGTTTGATGGAAGAATGTAAGCTTACCCAAGAACAAGTTGCTGTAAAAGTTGGCAGAAGCCGTACTGCAGTAGCAAATATCTTGCGTTTGCTTAACTTGGCGCAAGAAGTACAAGATTTGATAAGTCAAAATCTGCTTTCCATGGGTCAAGCAAAACAAATTTCTACCTTGCGTAGCGAGGAACAACAAATTTCCGTAGCGAAATCCGTTATCGAACACGGTTGGAGCGCACGTACTACTGAAGAAGTTGTTCGCGAAATGAACGCAGGCAAACAAGTGAAGATTGTCCGCGAAACTGTGAAGACTATTTTCGATAAAGAAGATAAAGGTGGCAAGAAAGTAAAAGTTAAAGACACCACCAATGATGTTTTCCATAAAGATTTTGAAAGCAAACTGGTACAACTGTTAGGTACTAAAGTTAAGGTAAATCCCAAGGCTGATGCTAAAAAGGGTGGTACCATTGAAATTGAGTACTATTCTCCTGAAGATTTGGAAAGAATCTTCGAAGCATTGCAACCTAAAGTAGAGGTTAAACCTGTGGAAGTAGCTCCGCGCAAGTTGCACGTGTAATTTTTAAATGAGGGGGCAGAGTAATGCCTGGTTTAGGAACAATTATGAACTGCGCCGCGATTGTGGTAGGTTCCTTGGTTGGCGTAGTCTTGAAACGAGGCTTGCCGGAAAAATGGCAACAGACTATGATGAGTGGCATTGCTTTGTGTATTGTGGTTATCGGCTTGCAAATGGCGATGAAGACAAATAACATCATTATTACTATTTGTAGTTTAGTGCTTGGTGCCATCATTGGCGAAAGTATTGATATTGAACTGCGTATGCAACGCTTAGGCGATTGGGTTGGCGGAAAGGTTGCGAAAGGCGACGCTTCCGTAGCGGCGAAGATTGCTGAAGGCTTTGTAAATGCTTCCATTTTGTTTTGCACCGGTGCGATGGCGATTGTTGGTAGTGTCCAAGACGGTATTTTGGGTGACCATACTACACTTTTCGCCAAAGGAACGCTGGACGGCATCATTTCTATGATTTTAGCGGCGAATGTTGGTATTGGCGTAATGTTCAGCGCTGTGAGCGTAGGCATTTACCAAGGCAGCATTACTGCTCTGGCGGGCGTTGTAGAGCCTTACGTAACACCGCAAATTTTGGCGGAAGTTACTGCTGCCGGCGGTGTGATGATTATGGCGATAGGTACTAATATGCTGCACGTAACTAAGGTTAGAATTGCGAACTTGCTTCCGGGAATGATTCCTGCAGCAATCCTCGCAGTATATTTTTAAAAATAGGTAAAGAAAAAGGCTATGCGTTGTTTCGCATAGCCTTTAATTTTTTAGATTATTCAGGTTTGAAGAGTTTTAATAAAACGTACAAAGTACCTGCGCTCATAAAGTAGCGGAACCAAAGTTGTCCGTAAACGAAGCCAAGTTTATCTACAACGTAAGTTCCGTAAATGCGAAAACGCAGTCCCACAGTTTCCAAGATGGAAAGGGTGAGCAGGAAGAAGCCCGGATGCCAAGTTGCTTCATCGCACATCAGATAGATACAATATAATAGGAAGAAAATATCAACACCCAGGAAGAAAAAGAAGCGTAGACTAGTTTTATCCATATATATAATTTGTTTAGAGCTAGGGTTTTTACGACGGTGATCTAAAATTTGCTCAATTTGGTGTAAGAAATAAGCAATCTCTCTGTAGTTCATAAAAGAATACATTTTCAAACAAATGAAAAATAAAGGTATGAATTGCATAATTTACCTCTCAAAAATTAATGTATACATTATACATTAAAAGTATCATTTGCGCTAGTTGCTAACAAAGTAAAAATAATGGACATTTTGAAAATAAAAGTTTATTCGGAGAAGACATAAAAGCTAATTTTATAAAAAATGTACCAGTTTTTTAGGAATAATGGGCGAGTTTATAACGATTTTAGGAGTTTAGTTGACAAAAGTGTGAGGTTATCGTTATAATAGTGAACATAAGTTATTATAGTGGAGAGAGACAAATGATTACCACTATATAATAAGAAAAATTCACCAGAAAAGGGGATATTGTTATGAAAAAATGGAAAAAATATGCTACCGCAGCATTAGCAGCAATGGTTTGCGCTTCCGTATTGGCAGGTTGCGGCGGTAAAAAAGAAGAAGCTAAAGCTAACGAAATCAAAATCGGTGCTTCCTTCGAGTTGACCGGTAACGTTGCTAACTATGGTAAAGCAATTTTGTCCGGCGCTAAAATGGCATTTGACGAAGCTAACGCTAAAGGCGGCGTTCTCGGCAAAAAAATCGTAGTTATCGAATCCGATAACAAATCCGAACCGTCCGAATCCGGTAACTCCATTACCAAATTGGTAACCCAAGATAAAGTTGTTGCTATCGTTGGACCTGCTACCTCCGGTTGCGTAGCTGCAGGTTCCCCGATTACCGAAGCTAACAAAATTCCTCACATTGCTCCGTCCGGTACCGCTCCTGGTCTGACCGTTGACAACAATGGCAAAGTTAAACCGTTCATGTTCCGCGCTTGCTTCATTGATCCGTTCCAAGGTCAAGTTATGGCTCACTTTGCTTCCAACACCTTGAAAGTTAAAAATGTAGCAATCCTTATGGACTCTTCCTCTGACTACTCCAAAGGCTTGGCTCAAGTATTCCAAGAAACCTTGGAAAAAGCTGGCGGCAAAATCGTAACCAAAGAAGCATTCCTCTCCAAAGACTTGGACTTCAAAGCTTCCTTGACCAAAATCAAAGCTACCAATCCGGAAGCAGTTTATGTTCCTGGTTACTATGAAGAAGTTTCCAAAATCATCAAACAAGCTCGTGAAATCGGCTTAGACGTTCCGATGATGGGCTGCGACGGTTGGGAATCTCCGAAACTGGCTGAAATCGCTGGTAAAGACGCTCTGAACAACTGCTACTATGTATCTGCATTCTCCGCACAAGATACCGATCCTTCTGTACAAGCATTCATCAAAGCTTACAAAGAAAAATATCAAAAAGATCCGGACATCTTCGCTATGCAAGGCTACAACGCTGGCTTAGTAGTTGTTGACTCCATTAAACGCGCTAACTCCACCGACGGTACTGCAATTGCTAAAGCAATGGCTGAAACTAAAGACCTCCCGGTAGCAAGCGGCAAATTGACCTATGATGCTAACCACAACCCGATTATCAGTGCTTTGATTATCTCCTTGGACGGCGGCGTTCCTTCCTTGAAAGAAAAAATCAGCCTCTAATTCTAAGTTGGTCTAAAAATTTACAAATAAAATTTAATGGTTCATCTATAAAAGGCATGCGTAAAACCATGCCTTTTATAATAAATGTTTTGAGGGGGATTACATTATGAAAAGAGTGAATAAGTTACTATCTGTATTGGCTGCAGGCGTTTTGTTTGCAGGTGCACTTGCTGGTTGCGGTGGTTCTAAAGAAGCTAAACAAGATACCATCAAAATTGGCGGTTGCTTAGAAATGACCGGTGGCAGTGCAAGCTTCGGTATTTCTTCTAAAAATGGTATCGAACTGGCTCTGAAAAATGTTAATCAAAAAGGCGTGCTGGGCGGTAAAAAAGTAGAGTTGGTTGTAGCAGATAATAAATCTGAAGCATCCGAAGCCCTCAACGCAATGCAAAAATTAATTTCTCAAGATAAGGTTGTTGCTGTTATCGGTCCTAACCTGTCTTCTGCATGTATTGCTTCTAGCGCTATTAACAATGCTGGCAAAGTTATGGCTATTTCTCCGTTAGGAACTAACCCGGACGTAACTGTTGATCCTAAGACCGGAAAAACTAGAGAATATAATTTCCGTGCTTGCTTCATCGATCCGTTCCAAGGTACTGTAATGGCTAACTTCGCTGCTAAGGAAATGGGTCTGAAACGTGCTGCTATCATGATTGATAACACCAGTGACTATTCCAAAGGCTTGGCACAATTCTTCAAAGAAAACTTCGTGAAAAATGGTTGCGAAGTAGTTGCTGAAGAAGCATATTTGCAAAAAGATACAGACTTTAAATCCACTCTTACCAAAGTCAAAGCTGCTAACCCGGACTTCATCTATGTTCCCGGTTACTACCAAGAAGTTGGTTTGATTATTAAACAAGCTCGTGAAATCGGCTTGAATATTGCTATCGCAGGTGGCGACGGTTGGGATAGTGCTAAACTTCCTGAAATCGCTGGCAAAGAAGCCCTCAACGGTACTTTCTTCTGCAACCTGTATTCTCCGGACGATACTTCCGATATGAACAAAAACTTCGTTGCTGAATATCAAAAAATGTTCAACATGAAACCCGACGTTTTTGCTGCTCTGGCTCATGATTCCGCTATGGCAATCGTACAAAGTGTTGAAAATGCAAAATCTGCTGATCCTGCCAAAGTTGCTGAAGCTATGGCAAAAATCAAAGATTTGCAAGGTGTATCCGGTGCACTTACTTTTGATGATAAACACAACCCGATTAAGAGTGCAGTTATCATCGAACACGTTGATGGTAAACAAACCTTCAAAACTAAAATTAATCCTTGATAACTACAACGCTTAAACATTAAAAATAAGGCTGTTGTCCTTAAACAACAGCCTTTCAATCATTTCTTAGGGAGGGTAATTATGGATAACTTTATGCAGCAGTTTTGCCAACAGCTGATTAATGGTATTTCCTTGGGCAGTATCTACGCCCTGATTGCATTAGGTTATACTATGATTTACGGTATCATCAAGCTTATCAACTTTGCTCATGGTGATATCTATATGATCGGCGCATATTTTGGTTTCTTTGCTACTACTCAATTAGGCGTGGGCTTTATTCCCGCAATCATTATCGCAATGGCAGGTGCAGCTGTTGTTGGTATTATTATCGAACGCATTGCTTATAGACCGATGCGTAACGCACCTCGTATCGCAATCTTAATCACCGCAATCGGTGTATCCTTCTTGCTTGAATATGGCATGATTTTATTTGTTTCTCCGCAACCGCGTACTTTCCCGGCAGTATTCACTCCGACTGTTTACCATATGGGACCCTTGGTTGCTAATAGTCAACAATTGGTAATTTTGATTAGTGCTCTCATTTTGATGGTTACTCTGTCTTACATCGTAAACAGCACTAAAGCAGGTAAAGCAATGCGTGCGGTATCCTTTGACGCTGACGCAGCAAGACTCATGGGCATCAACATCGATAAAGTTATTTCCATGACTTTTGCTTTGGGTAGTGCATTGGCAGCAGCAGGCGGCGTACTTGTTGGTGTTTACTATAACTCCATCGACCCGCTGATGGGTATGATGCCCGGTCTGAAAGCATTCGTTGCGGCAGTACTTGGTGGTATCGGTATTATCCCCGGCGCTATGATGGGTGGTATTATCCTTGGTGTAGTAGAAGCTATGGTAAGTGGCTTCTTGTCTTCCACCTTCCGTGATGCTGCAGCTTTCGGCATCTTGATTTTGATTTTGCTGTACAAACCCGCTGGCTTGCTTGGCAAAAACATCCGTGAGAAAGTGTAGGTGGTCAGTATGAATCAAGTAAGAAAATACGACTTAACCATTTTCGCTATCTTGGCGGCTGCCTTTGCTGTATTGCAAGGCTGTATCTTTACCGGTCTTATCGGTCCCTTCTGGGAACTGAACATTATCCTCATCTGTATTAACATCATCTTGGCAGTAAGCTTGAACCTGATTAACGGTTACACCGGTCAATTCTCCATTGGTCACGCAGGCTTTATGGCAGTTGGGGCTTACACCAGTGCTGTTATTACTGTAAAACTTGGTTTATCTTTTGAACTTGGTCTTGTTGTTGCAACTTTGTCCGCAGGTTTGTTGGGTTTCCTTATCGGTTTGCCTACCTTGCGTTTGAATGGTGACTATCTTGCAATCGCAACTCTTGGTTTAGGTGAAATTATCCGTATCTGCATCCTGAACATTGATTACGTTGGCGGCGCTTCCGGTTTGATGGGCATTCCCCGTTTGACCACCTTCGCTTATGTATTCTGGATTATGGTTGCAATTATTTTCTTCATCAAAAACTTCAAGAACTCTGCTCCCGGTCGTTGCTGCTTGGCAATTCGTGAAAACGAAATCGCAGCAGACACCATGGGTATTAACACTACTAAATATAAAGTATTGGCGTTCACCTTGGGTGCTTCTTTCGCAGGTACTGCGGGCGCACTGTTCAGCCACTACTTCTTCCTGGCGCATCCCGCGTCCTTCACCTTCATGCGTTCCTTCGATATTCTGACTATGGTTGTATTGGGTGGTTTGGGTTCTATGATTGGCTCCATTACTGGTGCAATCCTCTTGACCTTCATCTCCGCATTCTTGTCCGACTTCCCCGAATGGCGTATGATTATCTATTCCGTTACCATGATTATCCTGATGCTCCGTCGTCCCCAAGGCTTGTTTGGTAACAAAGAACTTAGCATTAAATGTTTTGGCTTGGGAGGTAAGAAATAATGGCAGAACTGCTTAAAGTAAATGACATTTCCATGGTCTTTGGTGGTTTGCGTGCAGTTTCCAACCTTACCATGCATATTGATCATGGCGAATTGATTGGTCTTATCGGCCCTAACGGTGCTGGTAAAACTACTGCGTTCAACATGATTACCGGTGTATATACTCCGACTGAAGGCGAAGTTTATTTCAATGGCGAAAAGAGTAGCGGTAAAAAATCTTACCAAGTTACCCAAATGGGTATGGCTCGTACTTTCCAAAACATTCGCTTGTTCTCCGAATTGAGTGTTATCGACAACGTAAAAATTGCTTATAACATGCACGTTTCCTACAATATGTTTGATGCAATCGTTCGCGATAAAAAATACATTAAAGAAGAAGAAATGATTACTCAAAAGGCTCTTGACCTTTTAAAAATCTTCCACTTGGAAGATAAAGCTTACGAAGTTGCGAAAAATCTTCCCTACGGTGAACAACGCCGCTTGGAAATTGCTCGCGCTTTGGCAACTGAACCGAAACTTTTGTTGTTGGATGAACCTGCTGCAGGTATGAACCCCCAAGAAACTAAAGAGCTTATGGAAATGATTCGTTGGATTCGTGAAAAATTTGACTTGTCCATCCTTTTGATTGAACATGATATGAGCTTGGTAATGGGTGTTTGCGAACGCATCTATGTTCTTGAATATGGTTGCTTGATTGCAGAAGGCACTCCTGACGAAATTAAAAATAACAAACGCGTTATTGAAGCATATCTGGGCGAGGAGGTAATCAACTAATGTTAAGAGTTGAAGATATCAATGTCTATTACGGCGCGATTCACGCTATTAAAGGCATCAGCCTGGAAGTTAATGACGGTGAAATCGTTGCACTGATTGGTTCTAACGGTGCAGGTAAATCTACCACCTTGCGTACCATCTCCGGTCTTATGAAACCTAAAACCGGTAGAATCATGTACGACGGTGAAGATATTACCGGTGTTCCTGCTCACAAAATTGTAGGCAAAGGCTTGTGCCAAGTTCCCGAAGGCCGTCACGTTTTCGCAAACTTGACCGTTTTGGAAAACTTGGAATTGGGCGCATACTTGCGTACCGATAAAGAAGGTATTGCGAAAGATATGGAAATGGTATTTGAAAAGTTTCCTCGTTTGCTAGAACGTAAAAACCAACTTTCCGGTACTCTTTCCGGTGGTGAACAACAAATGCTGGCAATGGCACGTGCTTTGATGAGCCGTCCGAAACTGCTCTTGTTGGACGAACCTTCCATGGGTTTGGCACCGCTCTTGATTAAAGAAATTTTCAATATCATCAAAGAAATTAACGCAGGCGGCACCACCGTACTGCTCGTAGAACAAAACGCAAATATGGCTTTGTCCATTGCTGATAAGGCATACGTTCTGGAAACCGGTCGTATCACCTTAAGCGGTACTGCTGCAGAACTGGCAAGCAGTGAAGAAGTACGCAAAGCATATCTTGGCGGTTAATATAAAGGAGAGTGTTAAAAAATGTTAGTTAAAGATTTTATGACTCCTGTAGTTGTAACCGTTCGTGAAGACCAATCCATGTTGGAAGCTCGCGAAACTATGCGTGGCAAAAACCTCAACAGCCTTCCCGTTGTTGACGATTTGAAACGCGTTCGTGGTATCATCACCGCTGAAGATATTGGTAAAGCTTCTCCCAGTGATGCAAGCACCTTGTCCCGTTACGAAGCAAACTACCTCTTGGGTCGTTTGAAAGTAAAAGACATCATGAGCCGCACCGTTATTACCGTTGAAGCTGACGATACCATCGAATATGTTGCTTGGAAATTGTACAAACATAGAGTTAATGCATTGCCCGTTGTTGACGAAAACAACAAATTGGTAGGCATCATCTCTCAAACCGACATTTTCCGTGCATTCGTAGAAATTATGTCCATGGATCGTAGCTGCACTCGTATTACCTTTGACGCAAGCGATAAAGTAGGTGTTGTTGCAGAAGTTTCCAACCTCTTCAAAGAAGCAGGCATCAACATTATTTCCATCGTTAGCCGTCAATTGGCAGATTGCGCTGCTGAAGTTGTTGTTCGTGCTGACTTGAGAGAACACGGCTTGGGCATCATCGAAAGCATCCGCGAAGCAGGTTACACCATTACCAGCATTGAAACCTACGAAGGTGTTGAATAAGATGCTAAAAGGCGTTACCTTTCACATTGGTGATGTAGTTGTTATGAAGAAAGCACATCCTTGTGGTAGTAACCAATGGGAAATTACCAGAACAGGTATGGATTTTGGTATGAAATGCTGTGGTTGTGGTCACTTCGTAATGATTCCCCGTGTGAAATTTGAAAAGTCTGTTAAGTCCATAGTACCTAAAGAATAAAGAAAACGCAGTTCCGATTGGAACTGCGTTTTTTGTCGTTTAAATAGTTTTTAGTTTTAAATTATTTCTTGCCTGCGCCCATTAAGCGGTTTGCGTAGTTACGCATGCTTTCATTAGCTCTTTGTGCGAAATCTGCAGGAGGAAGTGCAAAAGCAACTTCTGCATTTACTACGTTGCTAACTTCTTCAACTTTAAATTTAGGCAAGTAGCCAACTTCGTAGCCTTTCCAGTTTTCAGTACCTTTTTCGTAGTAGAAGTACAAGGATTTGTTGCCTTTAGTCATTTTGTCATATTCATAGCCGGTAACAGCATCAACGCCAGCTTCCGGACGAACGCTGAACCAGCTAATCAAAGT
This sequence comes from Phascolarctobacterium sp., assembly GCA_045123075.1. Classification (GTDB taxonomy): domain Bacteria; phylum Bacillota; class Negativicutes; order Acidaminococcales; family Acidaminococcaceae; genus JAHHUH01. The sequence continues at coordinate 33,761 of JBGVIJ010000016.1, forward strand.
TTCAGCGAAAGGCATGCTCATACCGGGAAGTTCCGGCAGGCGGTCGTAAGTTTTGTTAACATAGTCAATGGTGTACCAGTAACCATCTTTAATGAAGGTGTTGGTATCGCTAATAACTTTACCTTCGCCGTCCATCATGGTATTGCGTTCAGCATTGATACCATTTGCTTCGTTATATTCAGTACGGCTATAGCGAACTTTTTGAGCTTGGGAAAGTTTGTTGTAAGCTTCCGGGGTAAGAACTTCAGCCATATCAATTTTTTGCGTTACTACTAAATGTACAGGGTGTTTGTCGCTGTTCAAAGTGCTACCTAAAAGTTGGATAGTGCGTTGACCGGGGTTATATGCGAGAGCAGCTACAGCGTTAATTAAGGTAAAAATGCAAGCTAACATTAATACCAGCAGAGATTTTCTCATAAGCTTCACCTCATTCTAAAGATTGTACTTCATTATACCATAAAAGTTTGCATAAAAGAAAGGTGCTGATATTACCCGGGAAATGTGAAAAGTGCCTAGGTTTGCGTCATAAAAACGTTGCTGTATTTACAAAGTGTTTTCTGTACTTTGGTTAGTTGCGAGCATAGAATAAAGGTGCAATAAGAATTCTAAAATTCTTATAAGGAGGTTTTATATATGCTTAAAAAGTTATTTGCAACTACCGCCATGATGGGCGTTATGTTATTTAGTACCAGTGCCTTTGCAGGAATGCACGCTGCAGATGCTATCGAAGCAGCAAAAACAAAATTACCAGAAACAATCGTAGTAATGGGTTACGATGAAGGACAAGATACTGCCATCGTAAACTTCCGTGATCCGGAAAGTCTTTTGGACTACGCAGTAGAAGTTTCTTTGGAAACAGGCAAAGTTTTGAAAATGGATATTGAAGGTGCTTCCATTCACGGGAGTACTATTATGACCAAAAGTGTCGAAGACATTATGGCAATCATTTTGACTGAATATCCTGATGCCCAAGAAATTTTTGTTACCACAGGTCAAGATGGTAACAACACTTACTACGATGCAGTTTTCGTAACTCCGGAATTTTCAGCAGAAGTTAAGATGAACCCTGTAACAGGTGCTTTCTCTGAAAGAGAGTACGTTTTCTTCTAAAGAGTAGGTAGAAAATTACAAGGCGAGCGTAATTGCTCGCCTTATTTTATTTGCAGGGCAGGCTCAAAGCGTTGCATAAAGCCAACTTTTAGGATAAAATATTGTAGATATGAATGTTTATAATCTATAAATATAAAACGAGGAGAATGCATTATGAGCACTAATTTAGAAGTAGGTATCGTAGGTTTGCCTAACGTTGGCAAAAGCACCCTGTTTAACGCAATTACTAAAGCTGGCGCGGAAGCTGCCAACTATCCTTTCTGCACCATTGAACCCAATGTTGGTGTAGTTGATGTTCCTGACCACAGATTGAATGTTTTGAGCGATATGGTAAAAGCAAGAAGAATCGTTCCTGCTGCAATGCGTTTCGTTGATATTGCTGGTTTGGTAAAAGGTGCATCCAAAGGTGAAGGTTTGGGTAACAAATTCTTGGCACATATCCGCGAAGTTGACGCTGTTGCTCAAGTAGTACGTTGCTTTGAAGATGGTAACATTACTCACGTTGAAGGTAGCATTGATCCCCTCCGCGACATTGAAATCATCAACACCGAACTTTGCTTGGCAGATATGGAATCCGTTGAAAAACGTATGGAACGTTTGACCAAACTTTTGAAAACTGGCGATAAAAAAGCTCCGTTGGAAAAAGCTTGCTTGGAAAAAGTATTGGCAGGTTTGGGTGACGCAGTTCCTGCTCGTCGTCTTGGCTTGACCGATGACGAAAAAGAATTCTTGAAAGAATTGCACCTCTTGACTATGAAACCTGTACTTTACATCACCAACGTAGCTGAAAGTGAAGTAGCAGATCCTTCCGGTAACGAACATGTTCAAGCTGTAACCAAATACGCAGCTGAAGAAGGCGCAGAAGTTATCATTGTTTCCGCTAAAATGGAAAGCGAAATCGCTGAACTTGATGACGAATCTGCTAAAGAATTCTTGGAAATGGCAGGCTTGACTGAAACTGGTCTCGACAGACTTATCAAAGCTGGCTTCAAACTTTTGGGTCTCCAAACTTATATCACTGCAGGTGAAATCGAAGTTCGTGCTTGGACCATCACCAAAGGTACCAAAGCTCCTCAAGCAGCAGGCAAAATTCACACCGACTTTGAACGTGGCTTCATTCGTGCAGAAGTAGTTGCTTATGACGACTTGGTAGCTTGCGGTTCTAAAGTTGCTGCTCGTGAAAAAGGCTTGGTTCGTCTTGAAGGCAAAGAATATGTTATGCAAGACGGGGACGTTGTTGAATTTAGATTTAATGTGTAAGAAGGTTGCACTATGATATTCGACACTCATATGCATTGCGACTTTTCCACTGACAGTAGCATGTCTTTGGAAGAAGCAATTGCAGCTGCTGAAAAAGAAAATATCGGGATGATTGTGACTGAGCATTGGGATTACGACTATCCGACTAATCCCTCCGAGTTCATTTTTGACCTTAATGCTTATTACGAAAAAATGAGCAAAGTACGTAGCGACAAGGTGCTCATCGGCATTGAAATTGGTATGCAAGCTCACACTCTTGAATTGGACAAGAATGTAGCAGCAAGCCAAAAGTTCGACTTTGTGCTTGGCTCTATCCATTGTGCGAAACGTAAGGACTTGTACGAAGCATACTGCTACGAAGGTTTTACTCGTCAAGAATCTGTACGCAACTTTTTGGAAGATAGTATTTACTGCGTAAAAAACCAAAAGGATTATGACTCCTTCGCTCACATTGACTACTTAACCCGCTATTGGATTTACAAAGGCGAATACTTGGAGTACGCAGACGCTCCTGAACTTTTCGATGAATTGTTCAATGTTTTGATTGCAGATAATAAAGCTATCGAAATTAACACTCGTCGTTTAGATGACCAAAAGGCTATTGACGCACTGGTTGCTCTTTACAAACGCTTTGCGGAACTTGGCGGTAAGTACTGTACTTTGGGTAGTGATGCTCATTATGCAGAACATGTTGGCAGACGTATGGATGTCGCTATCGCTATCGCTAAAGAGTGTGGCTTAACTCCTGTATATTTCAAAAACAGACAAATGCAAATTATTGAGTTGTGATTATGACACCGATACTTTTAATAGTATCGGTGTTTTTATTTAAAAGCGCTATTGATATTTTTATATTGAAAACTTTTAAATATGATATAATACTATAATGACTTAGTAGTCAAATTTCCCAAACGAGGGGAGGTTTTCATATGCTTTTGAACATGACTGAAGGCAAACCGTTAAAACTGATTTTGCCCTTTATGGTACCGCTTCTGATCGGTAATATTTTCCAACAACTTTATAATATTGCAGACATTATTATCGTAGGGCGTACTATTGGCGTAGAAGCTTTGGCAGCAGTTGGGGCGGTGTCGCCGCTTTTTATGATGCAGGTAATTATTACCCTTGGTTTGGGTAATGGCTTTACTGTTGTTACAGGGCAACGCTACGGTGGCGGTGATATGGACGGAATGCGTCGCAGTATCGCGACGGGTACCGTACTCAGTTTAATATCCGTGATTATAGTAATGGGTATTACTTATCTTTCCATAGACCACGTTCTAGCTATGATGAACATTCCTGCGGAACTGATGAGTGATGCTCGTAGTTATGTGCTTATTATCACTGATGGCTTGCTTGCCATGATGGGGTACAACTTTTTGTCTTCCGTTATGCGTGCCTTGGGGGATAGTAAGACTCCGCTGTACTTTTTGATTGTAGCGACAATTGCCAATATTGCGTTGGCTTTGGCTTTCATCTTGTACTTAGGTTGGGGCGTGCCGGGTAGTGCGGTTGCACTGGTTATTGCCCAGGCAATTTCCGCCATTTTGTGTTTGATTTACATTTACCATCGTTTTCCCCAATTGCATTTAAGTACTAAGGATATCTGCCTGACTAAAGAAGAAATGTGGGAGCATTTGCGTATGGGTTTGCCTATGGCGGTACAGTTCTCCGTTTTGGGTATGAGCATTATCTTCATGCAATCTATCTGTAATAAGTTTGGTGCAAATACCATTGCAGGTTTTACTACTGCTATGCGTGTGGAACAACTTGCGGTACAACCGATGATTTCTTTCGGTTTGGCGATCTCTGTTTTTACTGCACAAAATTTTGGCGCACGTCGTTTTGATAGAATTCGTGAAGGCATCAGCAAATGCTCTATGATTGTTTTGGGATTTGCTTGCTTCGCAGCGGCGTTGATGTTTTTCTTCGGTAAAGATATTATTGGCGTTTTCCTAGATAATCCTGTACCGGAAGTTTTACAGGCAGCGTATATGTACATTACTTATTCCGTGCCGTTCTATTTCTTCTTCAGCCAAATGTTTATCTACCGCAACGCTTGCCAAGGTATGGGTATTGCGTTGATTCCCATGATGACCGGTGTTGTAGAATTGTTCGTGCGTACAGGTGTAGCAATGTTCCTGACCGAAAGTCACGGTTATCTTGGTATTTGCCTTGCATCTCCCGTTGCTTGGTTAAGTAGTTTCTCCGTTGCGTATTTTAGCTATCGTTACTTCATAAAAATTTTGGAAGTTAAGAATAGATAGGTGCTTGTGATGGGAAAAGGATATTTTTCTAAACAGGCAAAATGCGATAGAAAAAACTACGCTCCTTGCCATATAGATAAGGAGCAGTTGGCAGAGTTTTTACAAGAAAAGGCAGGGGAGATTATCGCTTTTGCTAAAGAGTTGCTTAAAGATAGTTATCCTGTACATTTTGAAATGCCCAAGTTTTTGCTCTTGCCCGTTCATAAAACTCAAACTTTCGGCAAATATGCCTACAATATGGTTGTACAGGAAGAAGAAAAGCTTTCGAAAGTTTGTAAAGTAGACAAGCCCGCTATTTTAGCGAAACTTTCCCAAATGCAAGCTAACGTAAAAGTTGAGCGACTTGTTAGAGGTAGTTTTTTCGCTGATGGTGGGATTGTGATTTACTATTGCAATGTATGCCAGTTGTGCGAAAAGGAACAGCTTGATTTTACAAGCTACATTACCAGCGTGCTTGCTCACGAAATCTTCCATGCTCTGCATTTTGCTTCTTGTGATGCTACTAAAGGGTGGCAACAAATGAGTTACTGGAACGGTAATGGTTTTGAAGCTGGTAAGATGAGTACGGTGCGTGAAAGCTTGGCGGAATATTTCCGTTATCTGTGGCTTGCGAAACAGCAGAATAAAGAGCTGATGGCTATAATGTTCAAAGAGTTGCAAGAGCCTTTTGCCAACGTACCAAACTATCCTTATGCAGGTGTTATGTATTTGTTGCAAACGGAAGAGGTGGCGAAAGAAAAGTTTCATGCTGTTTTTGAAAGATCTTTGCAAGATTGGCACGAAGCTTATGAATTGTTAACAAGTTAGGTTAATATAGAAAAAACAGGGTATTCCACTTTTGTGGAGTACCCTGTTTGCTTTAGAACGGTTTATTTAATTTCTACAACGTCGAAGCCGATGTCTTCGATTGCTGTTTGCAAGGTTTCGTCAGCAACATTTTCTGCTTCAACGATTGCTTGTGCATCTTCGAGGGAAACGTCAACTTTAGTTACGCCTTCCAGTGCTTCCAATTCTCTTTTTACTGCAGCTACGCAGTTGGGGCAGTGCATGCCTTCGATTTTAATTTCTTTGATCATGTTAATCTCTCCTTATAATTTTATTTTATACTAACTATTTATTTTGCAGTCCAAAAACGCAATCGCAAAGCGTTGGTTACAACGCTCACTGAGCTACAACTCATTGCAGCAGCCGCAATCATGGGGCTGAGCAAGATTCCAAAGTGGGGATATAGCACGCCCGCAGCAACAGGAATACCAATGGCATTATAGAAGAACGCCCAGAATAAATTTTGCTTAATGTTCTTCATGACTGCCTTGCTCAAACCAATAGCTTTAGGCACGTCCAGCAAATCGCTCTTCATCAGTACGATATCAGCAGATTCAATGGCGATATCAGTGCCCGCGCCAATGGCAATACCAACATCAGCACGAGCAAGTGCCGGAGCATCGTTGATTCCGTCGCCAACCATAGCAACTTTATGACCTTGTTCTTGCATTTTGCGAATGGTACGCTCCTTATCTTCGGGGAGCAGTTCGGCAATAACTTCGTCTAAGCCAACTTGGCGGTGAATCGCTTCCGCAGTAAGTTTATTATCGCCAGTGAGCATGATAGTTTTAATGTTAAGTTCTCGTAGTTTGGCGATTGCTTCTTTACTTGTAGGCTTAACAGTATCTGCTACGGCGATGATGCCTAAAAGTTTATTGTCTTGTGCAAAGTATAAGGGAGTTTTGCCATTGTTGGCAAGTTCTTTTGCAATATCAGCAAAGTGGAGCGTATCAACCCCAACTGCTTCCATCAGTTTAGCGTTACCTGCGAAAGTAAGCTTGCCATTCACTTGCGCTGCAAGACCTTGTCCGGGAAGCAAGCGATAGTCCGAGGCAGGGGGAAGCTCTAAGTTACGAGTAGTCGCTTTATTTATAATAGGTTCTGCCAAAGGATGTTCCGAAAGCTTTTCTACTGCAGCTGCAAGACTAAGCAGTTCATCTTCCGTAATGGAATGAGGGATGATGTCTGTAACGATAGGTTTGCCTTCCGTTACAGTACCTGTTTTATCTAAAATAACAGTGTCGATGGAATGAGCAGCTTCCAAAGCGGAAGCAGATTTAATCAAAATTCCGTTAGCTGCTCCGCGACCAGTACCAACCATAATGGCGGTAGGGGTAGCAAGTCCCAAAGCGCAGGGGCAGGAAATTACTAAAATGCTGATGCCGATAGCGAGAGCAAATTCCAAACTGTAGCCAAGGAAAAGCCAAGTTGCCGCAGCTAAAACTGCAATAGTCATTACTACAGGAACGAAGATGCCGCTAATTTTATCTGCCATTTTAGCGATAGGTGCTTTAGAAGAAGTAGCTTCGTCAACAAGTGCAATAATTTTGGCGAGAGTTGTGTGCTCGCCTACAGCGGTAGCTTGCATTTTAAAGTAACCACTTTTATTAATGGTGCCACCAGTAACGGAATCTCCTGCGTGTTTTTCAACAGGGAGGCTTTCGCCGGTAATGGCAGCTTCGTCAAGAGCACCGCTACCTTCAATAATCACGCCGTCTACAGGGACAGTTGCACCGGATTTAACAATAAGAATATCACCAGTGACAACTTCTTCTACGGGGATTTCACCCTGCATACCGTGACGCTCTACTAAGGCAACTTTGGGAGCAAGGTTCATCAACTTGGTAATTGCTTCGCTGGTACGATTTTTAGCACGAGCTTCCATAAATTTACCCAAAGTAATGAGGGTTAAAATCATGGCGGCGGATTCAAAGTACAAATCGTGAGAGAAGCGGTGCACCATTTCTAAATCATTGTGCCCCAAGCCGTAAGCAATCTTATAAATTGCATAGATGCCATAGATAAAGGAAGCACTACTGCCAAGAGCAATCAGTGAATCCATATTGGGAGCTTTGTCCAGCAAAGTTCGGAAGCCGTTTTTAAAATAACTATTACCAATAATTATCACCGGTATAGTTAAGAAGAGCTGTGTTAGTCCGTTGATGAGAGCGTTTTCGATACCTAAGAAAATTTCTGGTAAGGGCCATCCTGCCATCTTACCCATGGAAAGGTAGAAAAGTGGCAAGGTAAAGATTGCTGACCAGATGAGCCTTTGCTTCATAGCTTGCATTTCTTGAGCGGCAGTGTCTACCGGTTTTTCTTTAGCCTGCGCCTTCTCATTATGAAGGCTTGCACCGAAACCAAGTTTTTCTACTTTTCCTATGATGTCATCAGCAGAGATGGTAGCTTCATCAAAAGTAACGTACATATTATTTTTTAAAAGGTTAACGCTAATCTGCTCAACACCTTTTTGCTTGCCAACAACTTTTTCGATGCGGGAGGAGCAGGCGGAGCAGTGCATGCCTGTTATATCAAATAAAACCTTTGTCATATTAAACTCCAAGTTATTATAAATGGTTTCTATAAAATTATAACATAGAAACGAGTTATGGGAGAAAAGAGTGATTGTGAATTTTGGGTAGCAGGAAAAAAGATTTTGTCGAAGAATAATTTAAGTAGGTAAATTTCTGGCGAAGTAAGAACGCCGTATAAAATAAGCAAGAAAAACTGGAGGGAATTTTATGAACTGCGCATTCTGCAAACATCATAACTGCTACGTAAAAGAACAAAACTGCACCCGCTATTCCAAAGAAGAAGCGACTGCACTTTATAATGAAGAAGATATTAAAATCATGCAAGCTGCGGCTGTGACCGAAGCTGAGAACTATTTAAAAATGACTCGCTTGGAAGAAAGCCTTTTCTTCCTGCAACAAATGGGTATCAAAAAGATTGGTATCGCTTTCTGCATCGGTTTAGCTAATGAAGCTAAATTCTGCGCTCAATATTTTAAAAACGCAGGCATCGAAGTAGAATCTGTTTGTTGCAAAAACTGCTCTATCGATAAGAGCGTTTGGAATTTACAAAAAATTAAACCCGGTCAACATGAAGCAATGTGCAATCCTAAAATGCAAGCTCAATTGATGAACGATGCTAAAACCGAAGCTAACTTTATCGTAGGTTTGTGCGTTGGTCACGATATGATTTTCACTAAACACAGTGAAGCTCCTGTTTCCAGCCTTATCACCAAAGATAGAGTGCTCGCTAATAATCCTGCAGGCGTAGTTTATAGCCGTTACTGGAGAAGAAACCTGGGTATCTTGGAAGAAGGTACTGTATAAGCTTATGTTAGATCTTGTTGTTGTTGCGATTGGCGGAGCTATTGGTTCCGTATCTAGATATATGCTCGGTAATTTCATTACTAAGAATTACCACGGAAGTTTCCCTATAGGAACTTTCGCTATCAACATTTTGGGATGTTTTCTGATGGGGATTTTTATGTCATCTCTTATTCAAAGAGAAATGGTTGACACTACTTGGAGACTTTTCTTGTGTGTTGGTCTTTTAGGTGGTTTCACAACATTTTCTTCCTTTGGTTACGAAGCAATCACTATGTTATCCAAAGGTAAAACTATGATGGCAGGAATGTACGCAGGTTGCAGTGTTGTTGCAGGTTTGTTTTCTGCAATAACCGGTATGATGGTAGCGAAGTTTATCCTGTAAAATTAAAGGAAATATCACGAGATTGGAGGATTAGAAATGGATATTGAAACAATGAAAAAGATTGTCTATCCTATTGCAATAGAATATCCAATTAAAAAGATAACCTTATTTGGTTCTCGTGCAGATAATACTAATCGTGAAGATAGTGATGTTGATTTGATTATAGAGTTTACTGAACCAGTTTCATTACTTACTTTGTCCAAGATTCGTATCCATTTGGAAGAAGTTTTTGGTTTAAGTGTGGATGTCGTTCATGGCCCGTTGCAAGGTAATGAATTAATAGAGATCAACAAAGAGGTGGAACTTTATGTCGCGTAGGGATAAAGTAGTTTTGCAAAAAGTAATCTCTGAAATTAACATCGGTGCTGAGATGATTGGTGATACATCTTTAGAGCAGTTTACTGCTGATGAAAAATTAAAGCGCGCAATTTGCATGACGGTAATAAATATAGGTGAGCTTATAAAAAATATTACTGATGATACGAGAAAGAAGTATTCTCACATTCCGTGGAAAGCAATTGCTGGTATGAGAGATTTAACTGCTCATAAATATCAAACATTAAAAATGGAAGATGTTTATGATACCGTGAAAACAGATTTCCCTGAATTAAAAGTAGAGCTAGAAAAGGTTTTAAACGACTTTGAAAATGAATAAATAAGAAGCAGTTACCGGTTTAGGTAGCTGCTTTTTTGCTAACACAATCTACAACGTATACAAACATCTCTCACATCTCATTGCTACAATGGAAGTAGTATAGGAGGTGCCATTATGTTAAAAATATTATTTATTGTAGGCTCCTTGCGCAAAGATTCTTTTAATTTGCAATTAGCACAAACTGCTGAAAAATATTTAGCAGATAAGGCGGAAGTTAAGCTTTTGGATTATCATAACGTATCGCTTTTTAATCAGGATATTGAGTTCCCTGCACCGCCCGCAGTTAACTCTGTTCGTGAAGATGTAAAGAACGCAGATGCTATCTGGATATTTACGCCAGAATACAATCACTATTTCCCTGGCGTGCTTAAAAATTTATTAGACTGGCTCTCGCGACCTGCTGGAAAAGGTGAAGGTAATGTTTTAAATGGTAAACCTGTCGCATTAAGTGGAATCACACCAGGTATGAGTGGTACTGCTCTTGCTCAAGACCACCTTGTCACATTATTAAGTTTCTTGAACATGAAGATTATGAATGTACCGCGTTTAACTATTCCAAATGCAATGACTCAGCTTAATGAAAATGGAAAACTTACTTTGACAACAAGTGCGAAGTTTTTAGAAAAGCAAGTAGAAGCGTTCTTGGAGTTTGTAGAAAACAACACGCCTTAAAAAGTAGAACCCGTTGCTCCTTTCGGAACAACGGGTTTTGTATGTGTTGGGTAGTTTTGAAATTTTTAAGCTGTTGTCTTGGATGCGGGTAAGTCATCTACAAATTGGATAACAAGCTTTTTGTTCATTGCTTTCGCAATACGGCATAATAATTTGATTGTTGGATTGGCAGTTCCATTCTCCAATTTGCTAATATCGGATTGATGGATGCCTGTAAGTTCAGAAAGTTCTTTTTGAGTCAAATTATTACCTTTACGTAATTCGATTAAAGCTTGTTTAAGTTGATACTCAATTTCTAACGCTTCATATTCTTTACGTAGGTTAGGATTGTTTGCAAGTTGCTCATTTAAAAAGTCGTTAAAGTTTTTCATCAGTAACCCCTTTTATAGTTTTTACCCAATATTATTATAAGGGATATATCCAATAAAGTCAAAAAGCAAGGTTATGTATTGAAGATATGTTATCGTAATACTGAGAGTGATGTTCAATTTTTTGAGCATCACTCTTGCTATTATATGTTTGAAAAGAATTGACGAAGGTGTGGTAAGAATTGTTAAGTTTAAAATTTCATAAGAACCCTGAACGCATTGGTGGCGGAATTACAGAAATCAATTATGATGGTCATCGTCTTATAATTGATATGGGGGCAGAGCTTGAATTCGAGGGAGAAGAACCAAATCCTAATATTGATGGGGTTACAATTGGTAAAGCCAATTGTGATGGAGTTTTGATTACTCATTATCACGGAGACCATATGGCGTTAGTAAAATATGTGTTACCAGAAGTTCCTGTTTATATGAGTAAGGTAAGTAAGGAAATTGGCTTGGCAATTCAAAATAGATTGAAACTATCAAAGAAGTGCCTTGCTGATGAAGAAACTATAAAAGTATTAGAAAGAACAAACATACTTAAATATGAAGACTTTGGTAAAGACATACAAATTGGTGCTTTTACAGTACGCCCTATTAGAGTAGACCATTCTGCTTTTGATGCTTTGGCTTATCTTATAAAAGTAGCAGGTAAAAAGATTTTCTTTACCGGTGATTTTAGAAGTCATGGTTATACGGGAAAAGCTTTATTCAAAACCTTGGCGTATTATGTCGGAAAGGTTGATGTAATTATCACAGAGGGAACTATGCTTAGTAGGGATGAGGAAGTGCTTTCCGAAATAGATTTTAAAAATAAGGCTGAAGAAATCTGTGATGAGCCTAAATATGTATTGTTTTTATGCTCATCTACAAATGTAGATAGTTTGATGAGTATGGCTAGCGTAGCCAAGTCAACTTTAAAAATGTTTTGTGTAGATAGCTTTCAAAGAGAAATTTTGGAAGTGATTTCTAATAATAGTAAAAGTGATTTTTACAAACAAATACTACATAAAATTAGATACCCACAAGGGTTGATAGTTGCATTGCGGATTAGTCAACTTGATTTTGCAAAGCAGTTCTACAAAAAATATGGACGAGACAGTATTCTACTCTATTCAATGTGGGATGGATATATTGAAAAAATAGAAGAACTTAAAAAGCTAAAAGAGTTGTGGGGAAATAGATTTCTTCAATTACATAGTGGGGGACACGCTTCTGCGGATGATATAAAGAAATTAGTAGAGATATGTAGCAAAGGAAGAGAGCAGACTATGGTGATACCTATGCATTTAGAAAATTTTCAAGACGTTAACGATTTATGTCTGCCTGCTACAATCTGTAATCTGCGGCAGAGCGAAGAGCTTGTGCTCGTCCCCTAAAATTTGTTGTTATAAACTTTGTGTGTGATAAAATATAAATAACTAAGTATAGTTAAGGAGTGGAAGTATGGCAAAAGAAAAGTTAAATGAAAATACGGATGCTGTTAACGAAAGGGAAAATGGTAGAGCCATTATCTTATGTGTCCTCAAAATTTTAGAAAAATATTCAGATGCAGACCACCCCTTAACTCGTGACGCTATTGCTGATAAGCTAGTTGAAGATTTTGGGATTCAAAAGATTCCAACCAGAAACACTATTAGTAATAATATTAAACTGTTAAAAGAAAAATTTAATTATGACATTGTGGAAGGTAAATATGGTGGTGTCTATTTAGTAGGCAATACTTTTGATGATTTAGAATTAAAAATGTTGGCAAGCAGTATTGCTACTGCGAAGTTCTTGCCTGCTAAGCATGCTAAAGAACTTCTGGGAAAATTAAACGAACTGTGCAGTGAGCATAATAATTTGATTAAGGGCGTTGGTTTAGTAGAAAAATATATTCGTACTAGTAATAGGGACTTGTCCTACAACTTGCAAATTATATATGATGCCATTAAAGAAAATAAGCAAATAAAATTTGTTTATAATGACTTGGGTGTGAAAGGGGAACTAGTTCCTCGTTATCAAGTAAAGGCTGCGGATGGGAAATATACTTTCAATCCTTATGAAGTAATTTGTAATGACGGTAATTTTTATGTTGTAGGTAGTACTTACGAATATAAAAATTTACGCCATTACAGATTGGATAGAATTACTGATATTGAGATCCTTGAAAATTCAAAACGTATTCCTCTTCGTGAAATTGAAGGCTATACAGATAAAGGTTATTTTGAATTGACTAGCTACGTGCGTGACCATTTAAATATGTTCAATGGTGATGTGAAGCGTGTAAAATTTAAAGCTAGCAAATCCATTTTAAATTACATCTGGGACACTTTTGGTGATACTGCAGAAATTAGAGAACTTGCTGATGATAAGGACAATGTAATATTTACAGTAAGAACTGTTATGGATGGTGCAAAGGTTTTTGCAAAACAATTCTGCACTGCTTGTGAAGTGCTTGAACCTCAAGCGTTGCGTGATGAATTGAAGCAGGAATTTGCGAAAGTAGTAGCGAAGTATCAATAAGTTTATGTTGGAGGTGTAAGGGTATGAGAGGATTAAATGCTAATGTTATTAGAGAAATACTTGGTAATACAGACGTAGAGTACCAAAAATTAAGGGAAATAATAAATGAAATACGAAGTTCAAATAAATTAGAATTGTTTTTGGGTATAAGGGATGATTATATTAATCTTTACTATAAGGGAGCGAATGTTGTAAAGATTGAATTTTATAAAAATGGTAGCATAAAAGGGATTAAGACTCATAACAAATACTGGAGTGGCATTGGTACTGGCTATAAAACAGTTTCTTTGACTGAATTGAATACTATTATAAGTAATATAGAAAAATATCTTACAAATGAAAACAAAATGGAGAAAAACTGGCAACAGGCAACTATTGTGCGAAACAATAGAGAGAAAAATCCAGATTGGTTTTTATTAGATATGGAATACATAATGGAAAGAAAAAATGATGGTGAGAGAAATTACGGTAGATTTGATATAGTTGCAATTTCTAATAATACTGAAGTGCCAATTGTTGGTCTTGTTGAAGTAAAGGTAGATATTGATGCGTTTAGTGGTTCTGGAGGTGATACTCCTAATCTGACTACTTGCAAACCTATAAGTTATAGTACTGATAATGCTCAAAAATTGGGGAGTGGGGTATTAGGACATTTTAGTGATTTCATTAGATATTGTGATGATAGTAAGTATGTTGCTAAAGATGGGAAAACAGTTGGGAGATTTAATGTTTTAAGAAAAGAAATTGTAAATATATTAGAAAATTATAAAGAGCTAGGATTGTATTCTAATGTTGTACAAAGTTTATTGGAGAAAATAAAAATCAAAGGCATTAGCGATACACCTGAGATACTATTTTTGTTATTCGGTGATAAAAAAACAGAAGAAGATATTGAAAAACAGTTTAAAAGATATGTAGGAACTGTTAAAAAAGGTAAAATACCTAGTAATACGATTGTTAATACTTGGGAAACAACAGTTTTAAATAAATATAATCAAATTAACTCAGTATTACAACTCAAATATTTAATAAAAATTGGAGAGCCCGAAAATATTGTTTTATCAGGTTATCCTATAAATGGTGCGTATAATATTTTTCTATAACAATCAAACCCCCATACACGCGTGTGTATGGGGGTTCTCTTTAGTCTTATGTAATATTCACAATTTCCAATTTATCAGCTAACTTGTCTAGAATCATATCAGCATTTGAAGATGCAGTACTATTTCCCACAAAGACAAATAATATATCGTTTGTATGCTCTAGAATATTCTTTTCAAAAGCGTTCCATAATTCATGATTAAGGTCACGAACAAAGTTTGTAGTACTTTTTCTAAAGTTAATGCTTTCTAAATCAATAACCATAGTTGTATCGGAAGCTCTTTGGAAAAAATCATCAACTTCTTTTTCAAAAGAGTTGTTTATTTTGGGAGTATTTAATTTTACGAAAGTGGTACGCCCGCTAAAGATGCGATTAGCGAGTAGGGAATTACTTACTATGCTTTCTACAATTTCTTTCGCATTTTCAAAAGAGGTAGCAGTTATTTTGTAATGAGTATATGTTGCGGTCATTACTTTTTCTTGCAATTCGCTGGTTTTGAAGATGTATTCCTTCGTTTCAAAATGTGCACTTGCTAAAACTTCTGGATTGAAATCTTCTGCCCAACTTAATTCGCCATTGGTACTTTCTTTTTGGTAAAGAGATTGTTCTTCCGCAAGTTTTACTTTATGATAGAATTCGTTAGTAGTGATTTCTACAATAGTTTGGGTAGCAAAATCAACTTTTAATAATTGTTGGAGATAGGCTGCCAAAGCTTGTTGAATGTTTAATAGTTCCTTTGTAGGGCAGTTGTAACAACATGCCAGATATAAAAGATTACCTTCAACTTTGTAGGATTGTACCATAAAGTTTTTATTGGTACATTCTTTATCTAAGAGTTCGTTTATTTTATAAAGAAGCGATTTAGAATTATGTTCATTAGAAGTTTCTTTATTTATAAGTTTTCCGATAAAGGCATTATCTGTAAGATTTTGAGAAGCTTTAAAAGTTATGTCATAAAAAATCATAGTATTACCTCCTAATTCTATATTACCATACTAAAGAAAGAGATGCTTCAATTTTTGAGCATCTCTTTTGCTATTATGTAATCAAGAAAAAGTGTTAATAGCAGGAGGCTTCTTAGATGATTAATTTAGAGAAGATGCTTGATTATGATATTGATTATTTTAAAGGTAATACTGCTTTTCAGATAGCAGAGAAATATTATGGAATAAAACGATATAATTTGGCGGCGAAAGAGTATCGTAAATGTTTTGAATATTTCTATCCAGTAGGGCGTCGCACAAATAGAACGGATGCAGTCCTGAAATATAAGGAATGGACAGCACAAGGTGATAAAGAAGTAATCCAAGCGTTTCGAGAACGCAGAGTTGAAATTGAAAATGTTGTTAAGATTATCGAAGAAAGATATCGCCAAATGTTTCAAGAAAATATTGCTGATGCTGCTTTAGGGCTAGCAGAATTGTTAGAAGGGTTAGCTTGGCGTAAACTAAATGATTTATCAAAAGATGAAGATTTAGAATTGATGACAGAAACTAATGAAGAGATAGACACACAGTTATTGTGTTTATTAGAACAAGCTGCTGCACTTAATTCAAAGGAAGCGCTACATAGATTGGGGTATATTTACGAAGATAAAGGTGATTATAAGAAAGCTAAAGACTATTATGCAAAAGCTGTAGCTTTAGGATGTGGGGATTCTGCTTTCTCCATAGCTGATGTAATAGAAAAAGAGTTTATTTCTAATCGTGGAGATACATACAAAGGCAGCATTTCATGGTTGGCGGATATGTATTGGGGAAATTTAGTATTGAATGAAAAAGAAAAGAAAATGCTGAAAGAAGCAGTAAATTGGCTTTTAATAGCAGCAAGTTTAGGAAATAGTACTGCAATGAGTATTATTTCTAATTGTTATAAATTTGGAGTTGGTGTAGAGAAAAATGAACAACTTGCTAAACACTGGAGTAGTATTGGTGAGATTTGCGTAGGAGTAGTAAAGAGGGCTCAAGATGAATTGTTAATTAAATATTGAGAAGAAAAAGTATTAATGCAAGGAGGCTTCTTGGGTGATTGACTTACAAAAAAAGTTTGATTACGATTTTGGTTATTTAAGGGGAATGGCAACCTTTGAGATGGCAGAAAAATACTTTGAAGTAAAACAATATGGTGTGGCAGTTAGGTTGTATCGTAAAAGCTTAAATTATTTTTTCCCTACTGCTGTCAAAATTAATACAACAGATAGAGTTTTGAAAAATAAGGACTTTGTAGAGAAAGGTGATAAGAGTGTTATAGAAGCATTTTTAAAACGAAATGTTGAAATCGAAAACACTGCCAAGTTTATAGAAGCAAGACTAAGATTTTTAGTTGAAAAAAATAATGTTGAAGCCATGATTGGATTGGCGGATTTGTTATATATTTTAAAAGTGCGTGAAAAATATATGGAAATTGACGAGATAACATATAGATTTTTTTGCAGAGGTAGAAATTTAGAGGAAGAAGCTGCTAATGAGGTGTATGAAGAAAGACTTAGTTTGTATGAACGAGCCGCTAATAAAAATGTATTAGAAGCATTGCTTTATTTGGGGCGTGTTTATAAGAAACAAAATAATTATAACAAAGCTAAAGAATATTACGAGAAAGCCGCTAATCTGAATAATGCTGAGGCGGCTTATGAACTGGCTTGTATTATTGATGATGGATGCTTGCTTTATGCTCCAACTTGCGGTCCTGTAGAATTTAATGAAGAAGAAAAGCAGATAATAGACGAGTGTGTAAAGTTGTATTTTAAGGCAGCTTATTTAGGGCATGCGGAAGCTATGAGTGTTATCGCGTATTGTTACGAGATGGGTGTTGGTGTTGAAAAAGATGAACAGCGATCTAAGCAATGGGAGGAGATTAAAAAAATATATACTGCTCATTTTGTTGAAGATAATATACATAACTTGTGATGAAAAGAGAGATGTAAAAATGCAAAATGATAATACAACAATCGGCGGAATGGATGAAAATTTTTTAAAAGCTTTCAAGTTTAATGGAAATCTTAATATTATTACGGAGTATTTAAGAGATAAGAGTAAGAAACTTACTTTTAGATACAGTAGTCAAAATAAAAATGTTTTTCTAATGTTTTACAATAAAAGTTTATTTTGGAAGATTAGAAGATTAAAGTTAGATGGTAAGGTTCAGTACAAAATAACCTTTAATTTTAATCATGCCCGCTATATGCCGAACTGGCGTAGCGTGTTGAAAACATTGCTGATTTTGGGGTGGGAAAAAGAGCACATTAAACTAATAATCAATAAAGATATAACCCCAGTTTCTTTATCTGTGGGTGAAATCAGTTATATCTTTTATGATGCAATAGAATCGTTCTTTGATAAATCATATATGGTAATGCGTGAAATTATGGACTGCTATCAACTAAGAGCAGATGTTAATGCTCATGATTATTTTGCTATTGATAATGTTGGTGATTTACTTGCACTCGTGGATGATGCAAAGGTAAAGGTTTTGAAAGGCAAGGTGTAGTTATGGAAGAAAAAATGGCTTTAGTAGATAAGTTTCTTTATCTTGACGGAGAATGTAATTTCAAGAAAGCAGAGTTATTTCATAAAAATTATAAAGACGCAGTAAAATTTTATAAAAGAAGCTATGATAATTTCAAAGAAGCATATTCTCTTATGCTTGCGTTTACACATAAACCGGAAGAAGAAATTCCTGAGATAGCTCGTATTATAGAACGAATTAGAGAATTAGGTGAGAAAGGTGTTGCCGAGGCAATTTTATTAAGAGCAGAGATAGAACCTATGAGCAAAGTTGAAAAACTGAAACTGTACGAAAATGCTGCTAAAATAAATTATGCTGCGGCAGTATTCAGATTAGCCAGAGTTTATTTTAATAGCAAAAATGAAGAAAGAGATATAGAGAAAGGCAGGGAGTTATTACAAAGGGCTGTTGAGTTAGGAAATGATGATGCAAGTTATTATCTTAAAATGTTAAATGAAAGGTGTTTTGGCGAATTAGGTTCGTATGAAGAAATTCTACGATTTGAAGAGTATGACTACGAAAAAGATGTTTAGAAAAAATGAAAACTCAGTGCTATTTTTAAACAGCACTGAGTTTTATTTTTATTTTTTTATCACTTATTCAAATTCTAACGGGTCATTACCATATTTGTTCCAACCTTCTGTGCCTTTGGCGAAAAGCAAGTACAGAAGGAAGAAAAAGTTTACGATGGGGACTAAAACAAGTAAGCCCCAGTAACCGCTTTTATCCAAATCGTGGCAACGGCGCACGATAAAGGAGCTGGTTACAATTACGTTAAAAACAGGGACAATCTTAAAGCACATTGCCATTATGCCAACAGGAAGAATCATTTCCAAAATCATCAGCAAGAAGCTAACTGCAAGGCTGAATAAGATAGGCTTCCAAAAGTAAGGCCAACGGTTGATGCGTCCGTCAAAACGCAGATAGTCGTATTGGAATTGTTCCCAATTCATAAGAATCACCTCGATTTAAATTATTCTTCTTCTTTTTCAGCAGCGAGCTTTTGTAGTTGGACAACATTTTCATTATAGCTGAGTACGTAGATGAAGTCCCCTGCCATAATTTTAGTGTCGCCAGAGGGAACGAATTGTTCCTCGCCACGTTTAATATCAACAAGCAAAGTGTGGGGCGGCCAATGAACTTCTTTGACAAGTTTGTTTTCAATGGGGCTACCACTGCAAACTGCAAGCTCGGTAATGTTGCGTTGCTCCATAAGTTTAGGTTCAGCGGGAGCATTGTTCAAAGTGCGGTTAAGTAGTTCTTCGTAAATGGGTTTGCTCTTGCAAAGTTCCGCAACTACGAAGGCAACCATAGCGGCGATGGAAAGGGCAAGCAAATGTTGGTAGGATGCAGTCATTTCCATAATCAGTACTGTACCTGTAATGGGAGCGCGTACTGAAGATGAGAACAGTGCTGCCATACCAATAACGATAATGTTGGAAGCGTAGGCAGGATCAATCCAACCAAGGCTAATCAAAACGTTACTGCAAATGCTACCGCACAGTGCGCCGATAACCAGCATGGGCAGGAAGAAACCACCGGGAACACCGCAACCATAACTGATTAAGGTAAAGAGTAATTTGCCTACTAAGAATAAAAGCAAAAGTTGTAAGGATACAGGAGTTTTGGAGATTTGGTTGATAAGACCGTTACCACCACCTAAAACTTCGGGGAGGAAGTAGCCAAGTACACCTGCGGTTAAAAGTGCGAAGGTTATTTTGTGGACAGGTTTTTTGAAAATAGGCAGTGCGTAAAATTTAGGAACGCCCAAAAGACCTTTATTAAAGAACACGCCACACAAGCCAACAACTAAAGCAACGATTACAACAATGCCGTAATAGTTGATGGGGATGAGAGGCAGGTCGGTGAACTCGAAGATAGACGCTCTACCGAACAGAGCGCGAGACACTACTGTAGCGGTCATTGCTGCTGCCATGCACGGAAGCAGTACTACGATGGAAAAGTTACGGTGCAGTTCTTCCAACGCAAAAATTACACCGGCAAGAGGAGCGTTAAATGCTGCGGCAAGACCTGCACTAGCACCACTGGTCATCAAATAGCGTTCTTCCATACGGGTACGTTTTAAAATACGGCTTACCCCTTGGGCTGCTACTGCGCCAAGTTGGATGGACGGGCCTTCGCGACCGAGGGAAAGACCAGCGCCAATACCTAAGATGCCTGCGGTAAGTTTTACCCACAAGATGCTAAGCCAACGCATTTTTATCAAGCCTAAGATTGCGCCTTTAACTTGGGGAATACCGGAGCCTGCAGCTAAAGATTCGATTTGATTCAGCTTGTTCAAAACGTAGGCAAGTGTTACCAAACAGCAGAACCAGCCTGCACTAATAGTCCAATCTGCGGTGGTTAAGTATTGGTAAAAAATTCCACGGTAATGTTCAACTTCGTGGAGTGCGTAACGGAAGAAGCAAATCACCAGTCCGGAGAAGATACCAATGAGGATACCTTCGGCAAAAAGGCGCAAGCGGAAGTTGTGCCACTGGCTAAGTGATTTATAAGTGTTCATTACTTGGTATTTAGAGCTCATCTAATCACTCCTGGATAATCGCCACGGCTAACGGTTGTATGATAACCAATTTCAGCAAGCTGTTTTTGCAAAAGGCTAATGCCTTCTGCAGCTTCGCTACCGCTGTGACGTTTGTTGTTATAAAGATTATATTTGTCGCGCACGTTTTGTGGCGAAAGGTTAGGCATAATAACATTTGCTCCCGCAAGGATTCCCTGCTGGTGACCGTCCGAAAGCAAAGTGTTCAGTGCGGTGGTGGCAGGCAAGTTTGCTTTGGGGAGCAATAATCTTAAAATGGAAATAAGTTTCAAGGTTAGTTTGGCACTTCCTGCAGCGTGCTCGCCAAAGGGAGTATCCTTATGAGGAATGAAAGGACCAATGCCAACCATATGGGGGTTAAACTCTTTAATAAAGAGTAAATCTTCGACAATATTTTCCAAAGTTTGGAAGGGGGAGCCTACCATAAAGCCAGTGCCAACTTGGTAGCCAATCTCTTTTAAAGATTGCAAACATTCCAAACGGGTGGAAAGCTTTAATTCTGCTGGGTGGAGTTTGGCGTAATGTTCTGCGTTAGCTGTTTCGTGACGCAGTAAAAATCTGTCTGCCCCCGCCTCGAACCAGAGTTTATAAATTTCGGAAGGTCTTTCTCCCGCCGAAAGTGTTACTGCGCAATCGGGGTGTTGCATTTTAATTTGCGCAACTACTTCTGCTAAACGCTTGTCATCGTAGCCGAAATCTTCGCCACCTTGTAAAACGAAGGTGCGCAAGCCAAGCTCGTAACCTGTAGCGCAACATTCTAAGATTTCCTCCGGTGTAAGGCGATAACGGCTAGCGTGGGTATTACTACGACGGATTCCGCAGTACAGGCAATCATTCTTGCAAAAGTTACTGAACTCAATGAGTCCACGCAAATAAACAGCTTTGCCAAAAGTTTTTTGTGCTGTTTCCTGGGCAGCTTGCCTTAAAGCTTCTATTGTATCTATATCTTCACAATGCAGTAATTCCAAAAGTTCTGCTCCGGAAGCAGTATGTTCTCTATGTAATTTGGTAATAATTTTTTTAGCGTCTAACATGTTTTCCTCGATGCTTTCCTGTTTAGTATTATAGCATATTTAATTTTGGGGAGAAGAATTTTGTTTTGGCTGAGCAAAATATTTAGAAGTACTTTTCTTGACAAGATATTTGAACAGTTTTATACTGAAGTTGCAATTTAATATTGTTGGGGAGCTTGCAAACAGGCTGAGAGGAAGTTGTGAACTTCGACCCGTGAACCTGATATGGGTAATGCCAACGTAGGGAGTGTTTAGGAATTGAGGAAGCTGCGTTGTCAGCTTCTTTTTTATTACTCATTTAGGTTACAACTTAATATGCAGAAGCAGTTTGCTTCGAGAGTGATTGAGCAGAAAGTTCATGAAGGGGTACACCACCGCGGGTGTAGTTCCTTGGTGAGCTTTTTTCTTTTTTCAGAAAGGAGGTTTTTATGCGAGTTAATGGCAAGCAAGTAGAGTTAAAAGAAAGGCTTACGTTAGAGAAATTTTTAGAAAGCAATGGCTATGCTCTTACAAAAGTTGCAGTGGAGTTGAATGGAAAGATTGTTTCTCGCAAGGAATATGCTGCTACGATTTTGCAAGATAGTGATGTTTTAGAAATAGTCTGTTTTGTGGGAGGTGGTTAAGTTGCTGATTTCGAAAGAGGAGCTAGAACGAGAACTGGTCAATCGTTGCGGAAGTGTTGCGGTAGAAAAATTGCGAGCGGCAAGAGTAGCGGTAGTTGGTTTAGGTGGATTGGGAAGTAATATTGCTATTCTGCTTACCCGTATGGGTATTGCTCATTTGCACTTAATAGATTTTGATAGGGTAGATGTAAGTAATCTTCATCGTCAGCAATATTTTTTGGAACAAGTAGGCTCGTATAAAACGGAAGCCTTAGCAAACATCTTACGCAAGATCAATCCCCATATAGATTTAGAGTTAAGTTGCGTGAAGCTGGATGAACATAATCTTGCAGATTTATTAAAAGATGAAGCTATCATTTGCGAGGCGTTGGATAAAGCGGAAACAAAAGCAATGCTTGTAAATGGAGTGCTTGGGAATTTTGCAGACAAGATTATTGTTGCCGCTTCCGGTATGGCAGGCTTGGATGATGGCAACTTAATTCAGGCGAGACGCATTGGTAAAAACTTGTACTTGTGTGGGGACGGGGTTAGTGATTGTAATGATGAAAGCCTTTATGCAGCAAGAGTTGCACTATGTGCTGCCCAACAAGCACATTTAGTACAAAGGATAATTTTAGGTTTGGAGTGATAAGTATGGATAAATTTGTTTTAGGTGGTCATGAATTTACTTCACGTTTTATTTTAGGTAGCGGTAAGTATTCTTTAGAACTTATCAAGGCAGCGGTAGAGCAGGCAGGAGCGGAGATTATTACGCTTGCTTTAAGGCGTGCCAATGGCGGCGACTTGGAAAATATTTTAGACTACCTGCCTGAAAATATCGTTAAGCTTCCCAATACTTCAGGAGCTCGTACTGCGGAAGAAGCTATCCGTATTGCGCGCTTAGCTCGCGAATTATGCCAAAGTGATTTTATAAAAATAGAAGTGATTAAAGACAGCAAGTACCTTTTGCCTGATAATTACGCTACGGCGAAAGCAACGGAAGTTTTGGCGAAGGAAGGATTTATCGTAATGCCTTACATGTATCCTGATTTACAAGCAGCTCGCGATATGGCAAATGCTGGTGCTGCCTGCATTATGCCTTTGGGTGCACCCATTGGTAGCAATAAGGGTTTAGTTACCGGGGACTTCATTCAAATTTTGGTTGACGAAATGGAACTGCCCATTATTGTTGATGCAGGGATAGGTAAACCGTCCCAAGCTTGCCAAGCTATGGAGATGGGGGCTTCTGCTGTAATGGTAAATACTGCCATCGCTACGGCAGGAGATATTCCGCAAATGGCAGCAGCTTTTCGTGAAGCAGTAAGTGCAGGACGCAAGGCGTATCTTTCCGGCTTGGGTAGGGTAAGTGAGTTTGGCAATGCTTCTTCTCCTTTGACCGGATTTTTGCGTGATTAGGTGGTATATATAATGGAAGATAAATTTTTTAATACTACTATATATAATGAAGAAAGTCGTTTAAAAGCACAAAATCTTGTTGATGATTACATGGAATATCAAGAGGGAATGGAGATTTTACCAAGCTCCCTGTTAGCACAGGTACAAGAATTGCGTGCGGACTTCCATCCTGAAAATTTTACGAAAGCTGACGTGCGTAGGGCACTTAGTAATTCTAAGAGAAGTCTAGCAGATTTTGGAGCGTTGCTTTCCCCTGCGGCGTCACCTTTGCTGGAGGAGATTGCTCTTGCTGCCCAAAAGGAAAGACGCAAATATTTTGGGAACAATGTGTATTTCTTCACTCCCTTGTATTTAGCAAACTACTGTGAAAACTATTGCGTTTACTGTGGCTTTAATTGCCATAACAAAATACAAAGGGGTAGATTGAATAAAGAGCAAATGGAACTGGAAATGCAGGCGATTTCTGCTACGGGTATGCAGGATGTTTTGCTCTTAACCGGCGAAAGCAGGAAAATGTCAGACTTGGAATACATCGGTGAAGCTTGCAAGCTGGCAAGAAAATATTTTAAAGTTGTTGGTTTGGAGATTTACCCTGTCAACAGTGAAGAGTACGCTTACCTTCACAAGTGTGGCGCTGATTATGTGACTGTTTTCCAAGAAACATACAATAATGAAAAATATGGGCAACTGCATTTGGCAGGGAATAAGCGTTGTTTTCCCTATCGCTTTTACGCACAGGAACGTGCACTTAAAGGCGGGATGCGTGGTGTAGGTTTGGCGGCGCTTTTAGGCTTGGATGATTTTCGTAAAGATGCTTTTGCTACGGGCTTGCACGCTTACCTTTTGCAAAGGCAGTACCCTCATGCAGAAATAAGCTTGTCCTGTCCGCGCCTGCGTCCCATTATCAACAACGATAAAATTAAACCTCTTGATGTAGGTGAGAGGGAATTGTTGCAAATCGTCTGTGCCTATCGTTTGTTTTTGCCCTTTGCTTCCATTACAGTATCAAGTCGTGAGTGCGCAAGGGTACGTGATAATTTGATGAGTATTGCAGCGACGAAGATTTCCGCAGGGGTAAGTACGGGTATTGGTAGTCATAGCAGTAGTGGTATTGGCGATGAGCAGTTTGAAATTGATGACGGACGTAGCTTGGCAGAGATTTTTGCAGATTTGAAAGGGCGAGGGCTGCAGCCTGTAATGGCAGATTATGTATTTGTTTAAAATTGCAGAAGTTCTTGTGCAGGAAAAATTCTATACTTCAACGAATATAAAACCATTATAGTATTTAATGAAGAATTTTTTATAAAGGAGTCCTGCAATGAGAGAGATTATTAAAAAATATTTACAAGACCATTACAACGACTACGTTAAAGATTTGGAAATCTTAACCAATATTGATTCCGGGAACGGCGACCGTGAAGGCACTGAAGCTGCTAATAAATTTGTTGCTCAACATATGGAAGCAATGGGCGCTACTACTGAATATAGATATAATGACCGTGCTTGCCATTTGATTTCCCGCCTAAAAGGCGAAGGTGAGCTGACTGTTCTTTTGGTTGCTCACGTTGATACTGTTTTCAATAAAGGCGAAGCTGCAAAACGTCCTTTCCGCGTTGATGAAAATGGTTTTGCTTGGGGGCCTGGTGTCGGCGATGATAAAGCTACTGTTATGGAAGTAATCTATGGTTTGAAAGCTCTCCAAGAAGCAGGCTTCAAAAACTTTAAAGAAATCATTTACTATACCAATGGTGAAGAAGAAGGCGGGTCTAAAACTGCGGAAGAAATTGTTGCGGAACTGTCCCAACAATCTGACTTCGCTATTATTATGGACGTTGCTCGCCCTAACTGGGGTATTGTTACTCAACGCAAGAGCAACGCAAAATATCGCGTAGAAGTTACCGGTATTGGCGGTCACCACGGTAACGCTTCCCAACATTGCGCAAATGCAATTCACCAACTGGCGTATACCATTACTGAAATTCACAAACTTGCTAGCCCCATGCCCGGTGCCCCGGAAGATTTCACTGCAGAAGCTTTGAAAGCTCGTGGCATCGTGGACGCAGGTCAATTTATTCCGCAAAACACTGTGAATGTTGGCGTGATTGGTTCTACTAACGATAAAATTAGCGTAATTCCCGGTGACGCTTTCTGCGAAGTAAATATTCGTTGCTTCTCCACTGCTGAACAAGTTCGCATTGATGAAGAAATTAAAGCTTTAGCAGATAAAGTTGTAATTGCAGGCACTAAAGTTAGTATTACCGGTGGTATGGTAACTGGTCCTATGGAAAAAACTTCCCAAGTTCAAAAGATGGTTGATATTTACAAAGCTGTTGTTAAAGAAGAATTTGGCGGCGAAGTTAACGAATGGGTTGCAGGTGGTTTGACTGACGGTAACCGTACTGCTAAGTTCATTCCTACTTTAGATGCTCTTGGTGTAGAAAACTATGATGAACATACTGACCACGAATCTGTAGATTTGAAGACCGCAGTTCCGCGTACTGCTGCTTTTGCAATTACCCTGGCAGAACTTACCAAAGTTTTCTAAGAAAAGTATTATAAGTATAATAAAAAAGGACATTCCCTAAATTTGGGAATGTCCTTTTGTTTGTAACTATTAGCCGATTTCACCTGCTAATTCAGTACCGCGTACTTTAATGGGATGGTTCTTTTCATCTACCATTACAACTTTAGGCACAAAATTTTTAGCTTCTTCTTCGGTCATCATAGAGTAAGCAATGATGATTACGGTATCGCCAACTACAACTTTACGAGCTGCTGCACCATTAAGGCAGATAACGCCACTGCCAGGTTCGCCTGCGATTACGTAGGTTTCCAAGCGGTTACCGTTGTTGTTGTCAACAATTTGTACTCTTTCGCCGGGAAGAATACCGGAAAGTTCTAAAAGTTCGCTGTCTATGGTAATGCTACCCATATATTCTAAATTAGCTTCAGTAACGGTAGCGCGATGAATCTTGCCATGGAACATATTATAAAGCATTATTTTTCCTCCAAAACTACATTGTCAATTAAGCGGGTTGTGCCAAATTTAACGGCAACTGCCAAAAGGTTTTTTCCTTGCAACGGATTGGTAACCGGTTTGAGTTCGGGTAAAGCGTAAATTTCTACATAATCGATATCACTTAAGGGTTCTGCTTTGATACCGTTAACAACTGCGGAAATAATAGTATCTTTATTACGTTCACCT
The DNA here is from genome assembly GCA_045123075.1 of Phascolarctobacterium sp. Lineage (GTDB taxonomy): Bacteria > Bacillota > Negativicutes > Acidaminococcales > Acidaminococcaceae > JAHHUH01. The sequence goes on from JBGVIJ010000016.1 coordinate 60,551, forward strand.
TGTTGGAAAAGTTTTTGTGCTGCTTTCAAGCTACTATTTAAAACTAAAGCTGCAGTTCTTTCTTCAGTAGAGAGGTAAGTGTTGCGAGAGCTTTTAGCCAAACCATCTTTTTCACGAACAATGGGCATAATGCGTAATTGAATGTTAAAGAATAAATCTTTTACCATGCGTTGCAATACTTCTACTTGTTGAGCATCTTTTTGTCCGAAGTAAGCACGATCAGGTTGAGCAAGGTTAAAAAGTTTGGTGACAACAGTGGTAACTCCGCGGAAATGGATGGGGCGGCTGCGACCACATAAAACTTTGGTGATATCACCGGTTACTTCTACCCAAGTATCGTCTTCGCTGGGATACATTTCTTTCGGAGAAGGAGCAAAGACAATGTCTGCACCCATTTTCTCTGCGAGGATGCAGTCTGCTTCCAAGGTGCGCGGGTATGCATCTAAATCTTCATTAGGAGCAAATTGGGTGGGGTTAACAAAAACGCTGACAATTACACAATCATTTTCTTTATTTGCTGCTGCGATGAGAGAGCCGTGACCTTCGTGGAGAGCACCCATAGTGGGAACTAAGCCGATGGTTTCATTTTTAGATTTAATTAAGGCAACTTCTTCACGCAGTTCTGCAACAGTTTTTATAAGTTTCATTTTTATCCTCTGATTATTAATACAATTTTTCTAAAACGGTATCGTCTATTTTAAAGGTGTGTTCCGGTGCCGGAAAACTTCTATCTTTTACTTCATTAATATAGCTTTTAACTGCATTGACAGTGATGGAATGAATATCCGCATATCTTTTTACAAATTTAGGGCAGAAGCCATCACTTACACCCAGTAAATCGTTACAAACTAAAACTTGTCCGTCGCAACCATTGCCAGCTCCAATACCGATGGTTGCCATGGTTGTAAGTTCTTGGGTAATTTTACTAGCTAATGCTGCAGGTACACATTCCAATACGCAAGCAAAAGCACCTGCTGCTTCTAAAGCCTTGGCATCATCTATGAGTTTTTTAGCAGCTTCAACATCTTTGCCTTGTACTTTGAAACCACCCAATTGGTTTACGGATTGAGGTGTTAAACCAATATGAGCAACAACGGGGATGCCTGCTTGGGTTAATTTGTGAACTAGTTCGCAAACTTCACTGCCACCTTCAAGTTTTACAGCAGTGCAGCCTGTTTCTTTTAAGAAGCGTGCAGCATTATGCATTCCTTCAACGATGCTTGCTTGATAGCTCATGAAGGGCATATCACCAACTACTAATGCGTTTTTGTTTCCGCGCATTACTGCTTTGGTATGATGAATCATTTCATCCATCGTTACAGGAACGGTAGAGTTGTAACCTAACATTACGTTGCCAACAGAGTCTCCAACCAAAATCATATCAATGCCTGCTTCGTTTACGTTGCGTGCCATTGCATAATCGTAGGCGGTAATCATAGTAATAGGCTCGCCTCGTTTTTTCATATCTTTGATGGTTGCAATGGTAACTTGTTTTTCTGTCATTTTATTCCTCCGAATTTTGAACATGTTTCAGCTGCAAAAGATTATGAAGCTGAATTGCGGTTTGGTCGTCAATAGTTTCGTTGGTCAATGCAAGTTTTGTGGTTGCCAAACATAAGGATTTGTAAATGGAAAGGTATTCGTTGGGTAAAGCTTGTAGATGTTTTTCAATTGTGTTGATGTCACCACGAGCAACTGGACCTGTGAGCACATTGCCTGCTTTGCTAGTGGTTTGCAAGTTGGCAGATGTTCCCTTAAAAAGTGGGAGTAATGCTTGCCAGGCAGATTCTTCACTTCCTGTCCAACGGCTCATCAATTTTTGGGCAAGGGTTTCAACAGTAACTGCATAGTTTGAGCAAAAGCAAGCTGCTGCGTGATAGGCTGCACGTTCCTTGGCAGGAACATGAAAACTGTTGCCACCTAAAAGCTCAACAATTTCTTTAGCTTTTCCTTGTGCAGTTTCGTCACCGTCAATTGCCATATAAACGCCTTGCAGTTGAGTTGCTCCACCTGCAAAGCTTTGCAAGGGATGCAGGCTTCCGCAGTGAGCACCACTTTCCGTCAAGGATTGCAAAGGTTCAAGGCCTAAGCTACCGCTACAGTGCAAAAATATTTTGTCCTCAACATTTTGCGTTAAAACAATTGCTTGCGCGATGTCAGCAATTTTTCTGTCGGGAACGGTCAAGAAAATTACTTCGGATTGCACAATAACTTCAGATGTTGTGGTGCAAGAGGTGTGGAAGCGGTTTGCGAGCATTTGATTTTTTTCAGAAGTTGATGCGGTGATGCCAACTAAATGATTTTGCAGATATTCTGCTAAACAACAGCCTACTTTACCTCCACCAATGATACCAATTTTCATTACATTTCCTTTCTGATTTTGACAGGAACAATAAAAAAGGCGCACTTCGACACGAAATGCGCATAATTATCCCTTATTGCGTCTCGTCCCGGTCATAACATAGATTGATCCAAGCGATTATTGACTTTAAATCTCTGTGAGTTGCCCTTTGGCAAATCAATATGGCTCGTTGCGATACCACTCAACACAAACTCACGGCTAAGATAATATTATAAAGAATTTTGTTTGTCAACTATTTTTGTGATATAATATGTTATTATAATTTTTATACGAGGGATGATGAAATGGCAAAAAAATCTAATAAGTATGCTGGTTACCAAGCTGTCGAAGATGTAATGGGCGTTGGCGCTTATATTGGCTTGGGCAGACCTGTTGATTTGGACGACAATACAACTCGTTTGGCAATTGTTGGTGCGCTGCTTTCCATGGGCGCAGTAACTGCTTGGCAAATGATGGGCAATGTTGATATTTGGGATGCTGCGTTTACCGGTATGGGTGCAGCTCTTGGCTTTTTGTTCTCTTACATGATTGCGCAAGAACTTGATCCGGATCGCAAATTTGGTGGCATCATCGGTGGCATCTTGACTATGGCAGCAGTTGCTTACTTGGGCGAAGGCAACATTATGGTAGTTTTGTGGTTGCTTTTCGTTTTGCGTATGCTCAACAGAACTTCCGGTTCTCGCCATAAAATTGGCGACAACGTAATTATCATTGGTATTTCCGCTTGGTTAGGTTACCAAGGCTTCTGGTTGTATCCTTTGATTACTGCTTCCGTTTATGCTTTGGAAACTCAAATTCCTGGTGGTTACTTCCGTAGCTGGTATTTGGCAGCACTTGCTTTGGGCACTTGCTTCTTTGTAGATTTCAATTTCTTGGTAAAAAACCTGTCTATGGTTTACGTTTACATTATGTGCGCAACCTTCATTATCTTCCTGCCCGAAATTCGTGCGGCAGTATTTACTGAAGCAAAAGGCGACAGAAATAATAAACGTATTAATCCCAGACGTTTGCAAGTTGCACAAGGTGTGTTCCTGATGATTGTTATTGCTTTGGGGTATCTCCACGGTGATAGCCAAGCACAATCTTTGATTCCTGCGTACATGGCTGCAATCGGTTGCGGTTTGTACCTTGTACCTGCTTTAATGCAAAAGAAAAAATAATATAAATAATTGGAGGATTTAACAATGGCTGAAAACAGAAAAATTAAATTTACTACCAACAAAGGTGTTTTCGTAGCAGAAATGTTCGAAGACAAAGCTCCCTTGACTGCTGGTAACTTCATTGAATTGACCGAAAAAGGTTTCTACGATGGTTTGATTTTCCACCGTGTAATCGAAGACTTCATGATTCAAGGTGGCGACCCCACTGGTACTGGTTGCGGCGGTCCTGGCTACCACATTAAAGACGAATTCGGTGAAGGCTTGAAACATGATGACGAAGGTATCTTCTCTATGGCAAATGCAGGCCCCAACACTGGCGGTAGCCAATTCTTCATCACCTTGGCTCCGACTCCCTGGCTCAACGGTCACCATGCAATCTTCGGCAAAGTTGTTGAAGGTATGAACGTAGTTCGTTTGATTGGTGCAGTTGTTACCGACTTCCGTGACCGTCCGCGCGAAGACGTTGTTATGGAAAAAGTAGAAGTAGTAAAAGAATAATGTAAGCTTTATTACAAAACGGTAGGCTAATTTTCTAGCCTACCGTTTATTTTTTGCAAGAAGTTAGTTAGCCGTTGACAACTCACAAAAATTTTAGTATAGTGTTCTCAAACAGGAACAATAAACAAAAGAAGTGCCAAATGAGGGTTTATGGAACTTATTGAAGGATTAACACATTTTAATTTAACTAAACAAGAAGCGACCTTGTACGTTTTGCTTTTAAAAGAAGGTTATCTTACCGGTTACGAAGCAGCAAAACAAACAGGCATTAGCCGTTCCAATACTTACACTGCTTTAGCAGGCTTAGTTGATAAAGGGGCAGCTTATGTTTTGGAAGAAGGCAAGGTTACTCGTTACACTCCGGTTCCGCCGGAAGAGTTCTGCAGTAATAAAATTGACAGGCTTAAAGAAATTAAAGACAAGGTTTTAAACCAGTTGCCTGCCTTGAAAAATGATGCAGAAGGTTACATTACTATTAAGGGTGAGCTGGAGATTATCAATAAATTAAGAAACACAGTTCGCCAGGCAGAAGCTCGCATCTATGTTTCTGCTAATAGAAGGGTAATGGAGTTGCTCAGAAATGATCTGATGGATGCACTCGCTCGTGGTTTAAAAGTAGTAATCATCAGCGACGAGAAGTTTACTTTGCCGGAAGCAATCTGCTACGGTACGGATAAACAAACTGAGCAAATTCGTCTGATTGCCGATTCACAAACTGTAGTGACCGGTGATTTGGAAGACGAAGAAAATTCGACTTGTTTATATTCCTGTAAGCGCAATCTTGTGGATTTATTCAAAGAGGCGCTTCAAAATGAAATTAAGTTAATTCAAATACAGAAAGGTGATTACCATGGCTAAGAAAATTCCCTTTGTTACTAAAGAACAACTTGAAAATATTGCATCTCAATATCCGACACCGTTCTATCTTTATGATGAAGCTGGCATCCGTAAAACTGCTCGCCTTGTAAATCAAGCATTCAGCTGGAACAAAGGCTTCAAAGAATATTTTGCAGTAAAAGCAACTCCCAATCCCACTTTGCTCAAAATTTTGCGCGAAGAAGGTTGCGGTGCTGACTGCTCTTCCTACACTGAACTTTTGATGTCCGATGCAGTTGGTTTCCAAGAAAGTGAGATTATGTTCTCTTCCAACGCAACTCCGGCAGAAGATTTCCAACTGGCTCGCAAACTTAACGTAACTATTAACTTGGACGATATTACTCATATTGATTTCTTGGAACAAGTAGCTGATATTCCTGAAACCATCAGTTGCCGTTACAATCCGGGCGGTCAATTTGCAATTGCAAACAACATCATGGATAACCCCGGTGATGCAAAATACGGTTTGACTCGTCCGCAAATGACTGAAGCTTATAAAAAATTGCTTGCTAAAGGCGTTAAACATTTTGGTATGCACGCATTCCTTGCTTCCAACACTGTTACCAACGACTACTATCCTGAATTGGCACGCATTCTCTTCCAAGTTGCAGTAGAACTTAAAGAAGAAACCGGTGCTCACATTGAATTCATCAACCTTTCCGGCGGTATCGGTATTGCTTACAAACCTGACCAACCGGAAAACGATATTCTGGCAATCGGCGAAGGCGTACGCAAAGTTTATGAAGAAATCCTCGTGCCTGCAGGTATGGGCGATGTAAAAATCTTCACCGAACTTGGTCGTTACATGCTTGCTCCTCATGGTGCATTGGTTGCAAGAGCAATTCACGAAAAACATACCCACAAAGAATACATCGGTCTTGATGCTTGCGCAGCCAACTTGATGCGTCCTGCAATTTATGGTTCCTACCATCACATTACCGTTATGGGTAAAGAAGATGCTCCCTGCGATCATAAATATGACGTAACTGGCGGTTTGTGCGAAAACAACGACAAATTTGCTATTGACCGTATGCTTCCTGAAATTGAAAAAGGCGATTTGATTTTCATCCACGATGCAGGTGCTCACGGTTTCGCAATGGGCTATAACTACAATGGCAAACTTCGCAGTGCAGAAATTCTGCTCCAAGAAGATGGCGGTACTAGAATGATCAGACGTGCGGAAACTCCGGCGGACTACTTCGCTACTTTTGATTGCTGTGAGTTTGGCAAAGAGCTCTTGGGAAAATAATTTAAGAAGATTTAAAAGGCTACTCGAAAGAGTAGCCTTTTTCATGTTATAATGAGGATACTATTTTAGAAAGAGTTGAATTGTTATGTTAGAAGAACGTATTCCTCCCCAAAGTATTGATGCCGAGCAGGCAGTTTTGGGTGCTGTTTTAATTGAAAACGAAGCTATCAACATTGTATCCGAGTTCATTGCCGCTAATGATTTTTATCGTGAAGCTCATCGTGTCATCTTCAATATTATGATGAGCTTGTACCACGAGCACGAGCCTATTGACTTAATTACCATTGTTGATGCTCTTAAAAAAGAAGATAAACTTGAAAGTGTTGGCGGTATTGCTTACATTACCTCTTTGGCAAATTCCGTTGCTACTGCTGCTAACGTTAAATACCACGCTAAAATTGTCAGCGAAAAATCCGTACTGCGTAAGCTTATCAATGTTTCTACTGAAATCGCAGGTAAGGCCTACGAAGGTAGCGATGAAGTTGAGGACCAACTTGATAACGCAGAAAAACGCATTTTAGAAATTGCTAGCAACAAAACAACTTCCGACTACACTGCTGTAGGCGATATGCTTTTTGATGCGGCAAACCATTTGGCACAACTTGCTGAAAACAAAGGACAAGTTACCGGTCTTTCCACCGGCTTTGTTGATTTAGATAAACTTACTTCTGGACTCCAACCGTCCGACTTTATTATTTTGGCGGCGCGTCCTTCTATGGGGAAAACCGCTTTTTCGCTGAACTTGGTGCAAAACGTAGCGTTGCGTTCTCATAAAAAAATTAAAGAACGTAAGGATAAACCTTATACTGTTGCCTTCTTTAGTTTGGAAATGAGTAAGGAGCAATTGCTTCACCGTATGCTTTGCGCAGAAGCGCAAATAGATTCCCAACGTTTGCGTAATGGCGAACTTAGCGAAGAAGATTGGGGCAAAGTTTGGGATGCCTGCAATAGAATGGCTGATGCTAAAATCATCATCAACGATACTCCCGGTATCACAGCTTTGGAAATGCGTAGCGTTGCTCGTCGTATTAAAGCTGAATATGATTTAGACTTAATTGTTGTCGATTACCTGCAATTGATGCAAGGCAGTGGCAAATCTCAAAGAAGTGGCGATAACCGTCAAACTGAAGTTTCCGAAATTTCTCGCTCTTTGAAAGCCCTTGCTAGGGAATTGAAAGTTCCTGTAATTGCATTATCTCAATTAAGCCGTAGCGTAGAAGCGCGTCAAGTTAAGCGCCCCATGCTCAGTGACTTGCGTGAATCCGGCTCCTTGGAACAAGACGCTGATATCGTTGCTTTCCTTTACCGCGAAGACTACTATAATAAGGAAACGGAAAACCAAAATATTACAGAGCTTATCATTGCAAAACATCGTAATGGTCCTGTTGATACTGTTAATCTGTTCTTCCATAAACAATTTACTAAGTTTGTTGGCTTCTCTAAACTTAAAGAATAATTAAATTTTTGACCTGTGTTTAATCGCACAGGTCTTTTTGTTTGTAGACGTACTATGTAAATTTTTTGACAGTTTTGCGAATGATAAATGTGCGGTTATAATTTTTTGTTCGAGAATATTGCAATTGGAAGGTCTGCGTATTATAATATTTCTGGTAAAAATTAAAAGCTACGCCAAAAATCCGAACATTATTCTGAAAACGGAAAGTTATGGTTTGGAAAAGAAAAAATACTTGCTGATTTTGCAGGAATTTTTAAGGTGTAGGCAGAATTTTAACAAGGTAGTTTTATGTTTTTCTTGCAGGATTATATACGATAAGTTATAATGTTTGCGGATGTTTTTACAAATTACGTATCATTCGGGATTGGTCCGAGGATATTTAATATTTGATTCTATGTTGTGGAGGCACAAACTTATGGAAAGAAGAGTGGGTACTGTTTCTAGAGGCATTCGTTGCCCGATTATTCGTGAAGGAGATAACTTACCCGACATTGTTGTAAATAGCGTTTTGGAAGCTGCTAAATATGAAGGCTTTGAACTGCGTGATAGAGACGTAATTTCCATTACTGAATCTATTGTTGCAAGAGCTCAAGGTAACTATGCAAGTGTTGATGATATTGCTGCAGACGTAAAAGCTAAATTGGGTGGCGAAACCATTGGTGTTATTTTCCCGATTTTGTCCCGTAACCGTTTTGCAATCTGCTTGCGCGGTATCGCTAAAGGCGCTAAAAAAGTTGTGCTTATGCTCAGCTATCCCAGTGATGAAGTTGGTAACGCTTTGTTGACCTATGACCAACTGGATGAAGCAGGCATTAACCCCTATAGTGATGTATTGTCCTTGGAAAAATATCGTGAATTGTTTGGCGAAAACAAACACGAATTTACCGGTGTGGACTATGTTCAATACTATGCTGACCTCATTACTGAAGCTGGCGCTGAAGTTGAAGTAGTTTTCGCTAACCAAGCTAAAACCATCCTTAACTACACTGACTGCATTTTGAACTGCGACATTCACACCCGCGTTAGAACTAAACGCATCCTTATGGAAAACGGTGCGAAAGTTGTTTGCAGCTTAGATGATATTTTGACTGCTCCTGTAAACGGCAGCGGTTACAATACTAGATATGGTTTGTTGGGTTCCAACAAATCCACCGAAGACCAAATCAAATTGTTCCCACGCGAATGCCAAGATATGGTTGAAGAAATTCAAACCAAAATTATGGAACAAACCGGCAAACATGTAGAAGTTATGGTTTACGGTGACGGCGCTTTCAAAGATCCTCAAGGTAAAATTTGGGAATTGGCTGACCCCGTTGTATCCCCGGCTTTCACTAAAGGTTTGATTGGTACTCCGAACGAACTGAAATTGAAATATTTGGCAGATAACGACTTCAAAGATTTGCACGGTGTTGCATTGAAAGAAGCTATCTCTAATGCTATTAAAGAAAAAGAAGGTAACTTGGTTGGTAACATGGCTTCCCAAGGTACTACTCCGCGTCAATTGACCGACCTTATCGGTTCCTTGTGTGACTTGACTTCCGGCTCTGGCGATAAAGGCACTCCGGTTGTATTAGTACAAGGCTACTTTGACAACTTCACCGACTAAACTTTCCATAAGCAGCGTTGTGCTTTGTCGCAACTTGCTTACTTGCTCGACGTACTTCAAGTACGCCTTCGCTTCATAAGCTTCATTGCTTCGCGCCTTCCGCTACTTCTGAAAAGTTTATATAAAAATTAAAAGTAAAAGCACGCTTTCGAGCGTGCTTTTTTATAAATATTTACTTTAAGTGCTTGACAAGCGTCGGTGCAATCAGTATAATAACAATGTTGCTATTGAAGCAACTGACGTGATCCACTAGCTCAGTCGGTAGAGCACCTGACTTTTAATCAGGGTGTCCCGCGTTCGAGTCGCGGGTGGATCACCATTTTTTATTTTTTAGAGAAAATTCAGCCTGCTTGCGACAGTGAGTGGGCTTTTATATTTTTCTGCACAGTGTTTCTAAATATGATAAAATGATTTTACTAAGAACTTTTGAAAGGAGACTCACTATGCCGTACGTTAATATTAAAATTACCAAAGAAGGTAACGTTACACCTGAACAAAAAGCACAACTTATCGAAGGTGCAACTAATCTGCTCCACGAAGTGCTTGGCAAAAACAAAGCAACTACTGTTGTTGTAATCGATGAAGTAGATACTGATAACTGGGGTATTGGTGGTATTCCTGTTACTGAAATTCGCAAGAATAAAAAATAATATATCAGAATTAAAAAGGCGAGCCGTAAGGCTCGCCTTTGTTGCGTTTTAAGTAGCTTATTCTTCAGAAGCAGCTTCTTCGTTGATTACAAGTTTGATTTTTTCTACACGGTTTTCGTCCATTTCAAGAACGGTAACTTCTAAGTTTTGCCAGGTACCAACATCACCTTTGGCAGGGATGCGTTCCAAAACTTCTTCCATTACCCAACCGCTGACGGTAACAACTTCCATTTCTTCCACTTCTTCATCAATTTTTCTACCCATATCAAGAGCTTCAAAGAGGTCTTCCAAATTGGTGCTGCCGTGAACGATATATTCAGTTTCAGAAACCTTTTCGATTTCGTTAATAACTTCGTCGTGTTCGTCCCAAATTTCGCCAACCAGTTCTTCCAAGATATCTTCCAAGGTTACAATACCGGTGGTGCCACCGTATTCGTCAAGAACGATAGCGATATGGGATTTTTTATGTTGCAGTTCTTGCAACAGTTCGCCAATCTTTTTGCTTTCGGTGATGTAAAGAGCAGGGCGGATGATGGATTCAATTTTACCGCCTTTGTCATAAACCACATTGTAAAAATCTTTTTGGTAGATAATACCAACGATATGGTCCATGGTTTCTTTGTACACCGGCAAGCGGGAGTAGTTGGTGCCTGTAAAGACTGCAGCGATTTCTTCTTTTGTTGCATCGTAGGGAACACCTACGATATCAATACGCGGAGTCAAGATGTCGATAGCTTCTTGCTCGCTAAATTCAATGGCACTACGGATTAAAGAACTTTCTTGTTCGTCGATTCTACCTTCTTGCTCTGCTTCTTCTACGATGGTAAGCAGTTCTTCTTCAGTAATGGAATGCTCAGTTTCAGTGTGGAAAATTCTAGAAACCAATTTTTTCCATTGGATGAATAAGAAGTTGAAGGGAGTAAGAATAATCATCAACAAGTTAAGAAAAGGCGCTGCGAACATGGCGAACTTTTCAGGATTTTCTTTGGCAATGCTTTTGGGAGTAACTTCGCCAAAGACTAAAACAACGATGGTGATGACAAGGGTTGCGACGCTAGGACCTTGTTCTTCGCCTAACAATCTTACGAAAAGCAAAGTTGCGACAGATGCGCAAGCGATGTTTACGATATTGTTACCAATTAAGATGGTAGAAAGAAGACTGTCGAAGTTTTCGAGTAAATCTAAAACGAGTTTAGCTTTTTTGTCTCCTTTTTCCGCAAGGTTTTTAATACGAATGCGGTTCAGGGAAGAAAAGGCGGTTTCGGTTGCAGAAAAGTAACCGGAAAATAATACACAGAAAATAATAATTAACACCGAGGTGCTACTGTCACTGGTCATAAAAATTCCTCTCTATAATCAATAATTAACGATACTTGTTTTTGTGTTTGGTTTTAAGCTTTTTGTCGAGCTCTGCCATTTTAGTATATTCTTGCCACCAGTACAAACCGGTCAAGGGAATACCAACACCAACGAAGCCCAACCAACGGTTTTCAAACAAGAATTCTGCAACGATACCTGCAGCGATGGTTGCGATTACAATGATTAACATGCTCAATTTAATGCCTAAAAGAAATTTTTTCACGATTGTTCCTCCTAAAAATTTATAATTGTGGAAGCTGTGGTGGCACAGCTATATTATCTGTAGGGATAAGTTCTGGTTTAAAGATTTTTGCCAGTTCTATGGTGCTGATGGGTTCAGCTTTGGGAATTTGTCCTGCCAGGTACGCAAGATAACCGATGATTGGTTCAGGACTATCGTACTGCTGACGCATCATACTTAAATCTAAATCTTTATCACGTTTAGCAAGACGGCGACCATCGGGAGCCATCAAGAGGGGAATGTGCAGGAATTCAGGGGGCGTAAAGCCCAAGAGTTTATAAATGTAGATTTGCATGGGAGTAGAGCTTAACAAATCACAACCGCGCACAACATGGGTAACGCCCATCAAAGCATCGTCAATGGTTACTGCGAGCTGATAAGCGTACACGCCATCACTGCGACGGACGATGAAATCTCCACTTTCTTCCATTAAATTGTAGCTTTGCTCGCCATAGTTTCCGTCAACAAAACTAATTGGCTTATCATTTACTGACAAGCGGTAAGCAGGCTGACGAGTTTTAGCACGTTCTAAGCGTTCAGAAGCAGTTAAGTTTTTGCAGGTTCCTGCGTACAAAATTCGACCATCACTTAAGTGAGGTGCTTCCGCTGCGTGGAGCTGGCCTCTTGTGCAGAAGCAGGGGTAGATTAAACCTTGTTCTTCCAATTTAGCGAAATGTTCTGCGTAAATATCAAAACGTTGACTTTGGAAGTAAAGCTCGCTATCTGCATCAACATAAGCGCCTTTGTCCCAAGTGAGTCCAAGCCATTCCAAATCCTTCGCCAATAAATCAGCGTTGGGGCGAGGACAGCGGACTTTATCTAAATCTTCAATGCGCAGGACGATTTCTCCACTTTGGGATTTCGCGTGCAGCCAAGCTAACAAACTACAAAATATATTACCTAAATGAATGCGTCCGCTTGGCGTGGGAGCAAAACGTCCGCAAATCTTAGAATTCGTCATAAAATAAGGCACATCCTTTATTATCATATTATTGTAACATAGAGAAGGGAAAATACAAAATAAATTATTAAAGAAAATTTTAGCATTAAGTAAATTTGTGTATTTTGCTTTTTAAGCCAGTTTGATGTAAAATATACTATTATAGAAATAATTACAATGGGATATTAGTGTTTTTAATAAAAGGAGGAAATCTAGCGTGTTTCGTAAAACTTCTGCTATGGTAGAAGCAGGTATTTTAGCTGCTATCGCCATCGTTATGGCTTTGATTAGTATGTATGTACCGGTTGCCGGTGTCTTTGTAAATTTTGTTTGGCCTTTGCCC
>JBGVIJ010000017.1:0-10022 GCA_045123075.1 Phascolarctobacterium sp.
AGAAATTATTTTGACTTTTAGGTCGTACATTTCCGAAGAAATGCTTGACCCGCACATTCGCTTTTTTCTAGGTTCTTGTTCAGTTTTCAAGGTTCTGTAGTCGCTTGCGTCAGCGACTTGTTTATAATACCATCTGTTTTCGGATATGTCAACACCTTTTTAAAAAGTTTTTTATATTTTTTCTAGAAAGTTTGTAAAACCCTAAAACAATGACAAAAGCACGTCCTAGTGGTATAATGTTTTAGATGTTGGCTTTGCCACATTCCTACAAATCTATAAGCGAGGTAAACATGATTTATTCCATCCTTAAAACACTGTTAATCTTCATAAGTTCTGTGATGATAATGGCTGTTTCTGTTTGGTACGGTTTCTCCGGCTTGTTTGCTCCTAAAAATATGGACGAACAACTCCAACCGGATGCTGCTTCCGAATTTTATGATAGCAAAGGCTCCTTAATCTATACAACTCTCTCTGAAGAACGTCGTATTCCCATCAATATAAATTACATCCCCGAACACACCCAAAAAGCTTTTATCGCCATTGAAGATAATCGTTTTTATGAACATATGGGCGTAGACTTCCGTGGTACTGCTCGTGCAGTAGTTTCTACTTTGAGTGGTCGCGAAGTTCAAGGTGGTAGTACCATCACCCAACAACTTGCGAAAAATGCATTCTTAACTCAAGAACGAACTATCACTCGTAAAGTTAAAGAAGCTTTCTTGGCACGCGAATTGGAAAAACGCTACACCAAAGATGAAATCTTAGAAATGTATCTTAACCACATTTATTTTGGTCAAGGTGCTTACGGTGTAGAAAGTGCAGCTAGATATTATTTCAATAAGGAAGCAAAAGATTTGAACATCGCAGAATCCGCTACCTTGGCTGCTATTCCTAAAAGTCCCAACTATTTCAATCCTTTTGAAAATCCTAAAGCAAGTAAAGAACGCCAAGAGCTTGTAATCGACCAAATGGTTAAATACGGTTTCATCACCGAAGCTCAAGGTGAAGCTGCTAAAAAAGAAGAACTTAAATTAGCAAGTACTGCTAAAAAAAGAGAAGATAATCCTAACTTCTACTTCATCGACATGATTACCCAGAAGGTAATCGATGAACTTGGCGCAGATGCGCTTTATAAAGGCGGTCTTAAAATTTACACCACCTTGGATAGCGATATGCAAAAAGCAGCTATCGAATCCTTAAAACATTTGCCCGCTGCTGTTATGGAAGAAAAAGATTTGGATAAACTTAAAGGAAACGAACATCCCGTTGCGTATAACGACAAAAACAAACTGACTCAACCTCAAGTTGCGCTTGTTGCCATCGACCCTAACACCGGTCACGTAAAAGCAATGCTCGGTGGCCGTGGTCAAGATAAATTTAACCGCGCAACTCTTTCCGTTCGTCAACCTGGTTCATCCTTCAAACCTTTTGTTTATTTGACCGGTATGGCAAATGGCTTTACCCCTGCAAGTATCATGGAAGATAAAGAAGAAGAATTCGACAAAGACTGGAGACCCAGAAACGTTACTAAAAAATGGTACGGTAAAGTTAGTTTGCGTACTGCAATCGCCCGTTCCATGAACATCCCCACTATTAAGCTTGCTCGTGAAGTAGGCGTCCACAAAGTTGTAGAAACTGCTCAAAAAATGGGCATCAGCACTTTGGAAACCGAAGGTAAGTATTCCGATGCTAACCTTTCCATGGCAATTGGTGGTCTCAGCCACGGCGTAAGTCCTTTGGAAATGGCATCTGCTTACGGCGTATTTGCTACTAACGGTATTTTGTGCAAACCTTTCGCACTGTTGAAAATCACCGACGCACAAGGTCAAGTTCTTTACGAAAACAGTACCGAACCCAAACGCGTAATGGATCCCAAACCCATCTACACTACCGTTGATATGATGAAAGACGTTCTCATCTGGGGTAGTGGTGGCGGCATGGGTATTGGTCGTCCGGCAGCAGGTAAAACCGGCACCACCGATAATTACGTTGACGCTTGGTTCGTAGGCTTCACCCCAGACCTTAGTACTGCAGTCTGGGTAGGCGATGATAACAACCGCACTCTCGACAATATGTCTGGTAGCGGCACTCCCCTTTCCATCTGGCACGACTTTATGGTTAAAGCTCACAAAGACATTCCTGTTAGCGACTTCGTGAACCCCGGCGTAGAGATTCCTCCTGAACCGATAATCCTGCAAGATGAAACTGTTAATCTGGAAAAAGAAATGACCAGACTTGCAGAAGAAGCAGCTAAAAAACAAGCTCTTTTGGAAGAAGAAAAAAATAAAGAACGCGAAGAACGTAAATCCAAACGAGAATTGGAAAGAGAACGTAAGAAACGCGAAAAAGAGCTTGAAAAAGAACGTGAGAAAGAAAAAGAAAGAAAAGAGAAAGAGCGCGAAAAGGAACGCAAATCCAAGCGCAACAAAAACAAAGATAAAGACGACGATAGAAACAAAGAAGATGACGACAAACCTGTCGTTAGCACTAAACCTGTTCGTCGTAGCATGAAAGACCGCATCCAAGACATTAGCGGCCAATAAAAATACTAATCAAATTACACCTACAGCCTAAAAACTGTAGGTGTTTTCTTTTTAAAAAATCAACTTCCTCGTCTCCACACAGTAGGCAAACAAAAGAGAGTTATGTTATAATGTAGACATCAATTGAATATTACTTATTTAATCATATTTAGAAAAGGAGAATACACATGAGCAACAAACCTTTGAAAATAGTTGAAACCGTATTGCGCGACGGTCACCAATCTTTGGCTGCTACTCGTATGCGCATTACCGACATGCTTCCTGTATTGGAAAAAATCGATGCAGTAGGCTACCACGCTGTAGAAGCTTGGGGCGGCGCAACCTTTGACTCTTGCTTGCGTTTCTTGAACGAAGATCCCTGGGAAAGACTTCGCACTTTGAAAAAACACCTTCCCAATACCCCGATTCAAATGCTGCTCCGTGGTCAAAACGTTTTGGGCTACAACCATTATGCTGACGACGTAGTAACTGAATTCGTAAAACGCTCCGTTGATAACGGCGTTTCCATCATGCGTATATTCGACGCACTGAACGATACCCGCAACTTGGAATGTGCAATGCGTGCAGCTAAAGCAGCAGGCGCTCACGTTCAAGGTTGTATCGTTTACACCATCAGCCCCTATCATAAAGATAGCGACTTCGTAAAACTTGGTAAAGAATTGGTACAAATGGGTGCAGACTCCATCTGCATTAAAGATATGGCAGGCTTGCTCCGTCCCTTCGCAGCAGAAAGCCTCGTTCGTAGCTTGAAAGCAGAACTGAACGTTCCCATCGACCTGCACACTCACTTCACCAGCGGTATGGGCGACATGACCTACTTAAAAGCAGTTGAAGCTGGCGTTGACATCATCGACACCGCTTTGTCTCCCTTCTCCGTAGCAACCAGCCAACCTTGCACCGAATCCATCGTTGCAACCTTGGAAGGTCACGCTCGTGATACCGGTTTGAACTTGGCTGCTCTCCACGACTTGGCAGACCACTTCAAACAAGTTAAAACTTCTTTGACCAACGACTTCAGCCTGAACACCAACATCCCCATTGACCCGAAAGTACTTACCTTCCAAATCCCTGGCGGTATGCTTTCCAACTTGCTCAACCAAATGAAAGAAATGGGCGTTGCTGATAAATACGAACAACTTTTGGAAGAAATGCCTCGCGTACGTGCTGACCTTGGCTATCCTCCGCTGGTAACTCCCACCAGCCAAATCGTAGGCTCCATGGCAGTTATGAACGTAACCTTTGGTCGTTACAAAATGATTCCTCGCGAAGTTAAAGATTTGATTTTAGGCAAATATGGTCGCACTCCTGCTCCCATCAACGAAGAAATCAAACAAATGGCAATTGGCGCAACTCCGCAAATCGACCATCGTCCGGCTGATGACATTCCGCCTCAAATGGAAAAACTCACCCAACAATTGGCAGAAGCTGGCTATCCCAACGCTTCCGTAGAAGATGTACTCAGCTACGCTTCCTTCCCCGAAGTTGCACTCAACTTCTTCAAAAACAATCGCTAATATCAAATAAAAAATCCCGCTCATTCGAGCGGGATTTTTGTTTTTTCATCAGACTTCATAAACGCGTTAGAAGTGCTGGATAACAAGGCGGAACAAGATTGCGAAGCGAAGGCGTACTTAGCGTACGTCGAGCAAGCAATCGCAGTTCCAACGCAGGAAGACAGTGCTTATAACGTGTTTACTTTACTGCTGCTGCGCAACGAGCACAGAGGGTAGGATGTTCTGCGTCTTTGCCTACTTCGTCACTGTAAATCCAGCAACGTTCGCATTTTTCGCCTTCAGCTGCTTGAACAGTAACTTTCAAATCTTCACGACCAGTTGCAGAGCCTTCTTCAGTGCCTTCTACAATGGTAGCTTTAGAAACGATCAGCAAAGTAGCCAATTCAGCTTCTACAGATTTCAAGATTGCCAAAGCATCGCCAGTAGCGTGAAGTACTACATTAGCATCCAAGGAGTGACCGATGGTTTTTTCACGACGAGCAACTTCGAGAACTTTGGTGATTTCGCTACGGATTTCGATGAAGTTATCCCATTTAGCTTCCAAAGCTTCGTCAAGATATTCTTCTTTAACTTGCGGCCAGGGCAGCATTTGTACGGACATAGGAGCATTAGCAGGTTTTTTCATGAATTGCCATACTTCTTCCATGGTGAAGCTCAATACCGGAGTGAGCATTACCATCAAGTCCATAAGGATTTCGTACATAGCGGTTTGAGCGCTACGACGTTCTTTGCTGTCTGCTTTGTAAGCATAGAGGCGGTCTTTGAGAATATCCAAGTAGTAGCTGGACATTTCAACGGTGCAGAAGTTATGGATTGCATGATAGAGAACGTGGAATTCGTAGTTGTCGTATGCTTCGGTAACTTCTTTTTTCAAGAGTTGCAAGTGCATAAGAGCCCAACGATCCAATTCAAGCATTTCATTGAACGGAACTGCATCTTTTTCATAATCAAAGTCAGCAGTGTTGCTCAAGATGTAACGCATGGTGTTACGGATTTTACGATAAACTTCGGAAAGTTGTTTTACAATTTTCGGGGAGATACGGATATCCGCTCTGTAGTCGGTGGAAGCAGTCCACAAACGAACGATATCAGCACCATATTGGTTAATGATTTCTTGCGGAACCATTACGTTACCAACGGATTTAGACATTTTGCGACCTTCGCCGTCCACTACATAACCGTGAGTCAATACGGATTTGTAGGGAGCTTTGCCGGTAACAGCAACTGCAGTCAACAAGGAGGATTGGAACCAACCACGATGTTGGTCACTGCCTTCCAAGTACATATCAGAAACTTGACCCAATTCAGGGCGTTGCATTACTACGGATTGGTGAGTGGAACCACTGTCGAACCAAACGTCCATAATGTCGGTTTCTTTGGTGAAATGGGTATGACCGCATTTCGGGCAAACAGTACCAGCAGGCAACAATTCTTCAGCAGGACGTGCCCACCAAGCATCGCAACCTTCTTTAGCAAAGATGTTTGCTACGGATTCGATAGTTGCGTCGTTAATCAGGTGTTCACCACATTCTGCGCAGTAGAATACGGGAATGGGTACACCCCAAGTACGTTGACGGCTGATGCACCAGTCATGACGTTCAGCAACCATGTTGTGAATGCGTTGTTGGCCCCAAGCAGGAATCCATTTTACATCTTCAGCAATAGCTTTCAATGCATCATCGCGGAAACCGTCAACGGAAGCAAACCATTGGGGAGTTGCACGATAGATGATGGGGTTTTTGCAGCGCCAGCAGTGTGCATATTGGTGTTTGATATTTTCTTTGCCAAGGAGCATATTGAGCTCGGACAAGTATTTCAAAATGGGGATATTTGCGTCGAATACAAACATGCCTGCGAAGCGTTCGCCAGCTTCCGCAGTCAATTTACCTTGTTCGTCAACAGGGCAAAGGATGGGCAGTTTGTATTTCAAGCCAGTTTCAAAGTCAACGTCACCGTGACCAGGAGCGGTATGTACGCAACCAGTACCAGCTTCGGTGGTTACATAGTCAGCCATAACTACGAGAGATTCGCGGTCAAGTTCAGGCATGGGATGTTTGCATTTTGCAAATTCCATTTCTTTACCCATAACGGTACCGAGGATGTTGCTCAAGTCTTTTTTGCAAACAGCGCCAACTTGTTCCAACATATCTTTAGCCATGAATACTACTTCGCCTTCACATTCAACCCAAGCATATTCAAGGTTCGGGTTCAATGCAACTGCAACGTTTGCAGGCATGGTCCAGGGAGTGGTGGTCCAAATAACCATGGATGCTTGCATACCTTTAGCAGCTTCCGGCATTTTGCCCAAGTCATCGATGATGGGCATTTTTACATAGATAGTCGGAGTTTTTTGTTCGCCGTATTCGATTTCTGCTTCAGCCAAAGCGGTTTCGCAGTGCGGGCACCAGTAAACAGATTTTTTACCTTTGTAGATGTAGCCTTTTTTAGCCATTTCGCCGAATACACGAATTTGTTCAGCTTCAATGTGAGGGAACAAGGTGATGTAGGGGTTTTCCCAATCGCCCAATACACCCAAACGTTTGAAGTCTTCGCGTTGCAGATCAACAAAGCGCAGTGCATAATCGTGGCATTGACGACGAAGGGTAAGGTCATCAATTTCTTTACGGTTCAAGCCCAATTCTTTAATAGCAGCGTGTTCGATAGGCATGCCGTGAGTATCCCAACCAGGAACGTACGGAGTATCGAAACCTTGAGCGTATTTGTATTTAATGATGATATCTTTCAGAATTTTGTTCAAAGCATGACCCATATGGATTTTGCCGTTTGCATACGGAGGGCCATCGTGAAGGATGAATTTTTCATGACCTTCATGAAGTGCTTGTTTTTTCCAGTAGATTTCGTTTTCTTCCCAGAACTTTTGGAATTCCGGTTCACGTTGCGGCAAGTTTGCACGCATGGGGAATTCGGTTTCCGGCAAGTTAAGAGTTTTGCTATAGTCCATTGCCATTGTGTATGTTACCTCCAATATTAATTAACAAAATAAAAAAGCTCCGTCCCAACTAGGGACGAAGCTACGTAAACAAATACAAGTACTCCGTGGTACCACCCTAATGACAGTTATTAAAATAACGTGCCACTCGAAACGCTGTATCGGGCGTTCCCCGTACTCGCCTACTTTATTCGACGAATCCGCTCCAAAGTGATTTTCACCAGTTTAGACGTTGTTTGGGCTTGCACCATCCCCAAATCGCTTTGCTTGTCGCCACAGGCTACTGTCTTTATCATAGCGTTAGCCAATATTAAAACACAATAATTATAACGCAGTCAATAACGCAAAGTCAACACAAATTGCTCTGCTTTACTTCTTTTCGTACTTAAAATCAAAAATTCCGTAGCCCTTGCCCTCGTTCAAATGAGAAGTATCATTCAAACGGAAAAGAGCGTGCTCGTGCCATTTGTTTCTACCTAAAACAGAAACACTTGCAGGCAAAACATCTACGGACATATTTAAAGCAACTACTTGCTTCATATCCATTCCCAACCAATGGAAGATAAGGTTTTGCACGGTGCCTTTATGGGCAACAATGATAAGGTTTTCCTTATCTAAATCAGCCTTTTCAATCAAGCCTTGCACATTGCGGTTATAAAACTCAATGCGGGTTTCGCCACCGGGATAATTACGATGGTCAATTTCCTGCTCAGTTGCAGGACGACAGTAGATTTTCTTAGCTTCTTCTTCCGTCAAGCCTGCAGCTTCCCCATTATTCTTTTCACGCAGGAAGGTGTACTTTTCAATTTTATCTTCCAAACCTAAAGCTCTGCCGATAATCTCTGCTGATTCCACTGCACGCTTCAAATCGCTGGTCAGAATACGTAATTTAGTATTCTTGCCTGCAAAATCCGCCGCCAACTTTTTAGCAGCCATTTCAATTTGCCAACGACCTTTTTCAGTTAAGTCAGAATCAGTCCAGCCACCAGTAAGCTTTAAAGTATGATGGGTTGCTTCACCGTGACGCACTAAAATAATCATACTATCCCTCCGTTATTCTACGGTATGGTCTTCAAAATTTTCCAGTAATTCCATTTGGGTTTTCAAAAGGTGCATCATATGGTTACGATGTACCATTGCTTTTTTAACTTGATTGTTGTAAGCATTTTCTGCCAAGGAAGCTCTAGATTCCGCATCAAAAATAATTTTGCGGCAACGTTCTTCTGCATCGCCAACAATTTTGCGGTAGTTAACATTAGCTTCCATCATCATCTTGTTAGCTTCACTACGTGCAGTTTCCAAAGTTTTAGCAGCTTCTGCTTCTGCAGTATTGGTGCGACGTTTGCAGGTGTCTTCAGTGGTAACCTTAAGTTTTGCCACTTCCATCTCTGCAGTATTGCGCATTTTTTCTACAAAGTTTTTAGTTTCTTCTTTCAGCTTGCTGCATTCAGCTTCGGTAGCGCTAAGCATATTTTCAGTTTTAGTTTTAGCTTGGCTATACATATCTTCAACTTTAGCCATGGTATCAGCCAAAAGTTGCTCACATTTCACTTGGGTTTCGTGTTCCAAGAGAGCAGCTTTCTTTTCACTATTAGCCTTAACTTCGTCAGCAGTTTCTTGTGCTACTGCAAGAGTGCTTTGCATGGTAGCTTCCATTTGTTGGTAGTATTCCAGCTTGGAACTTACGCGTTCAATGGTTTCTTTCAGCTCCATATTGTCGATATAAAGATATTCATATTCTTTACGAAGCTCTGCCAAATATTTATCTACTTCTTCTACCTCGTAACCACGAAAGCCCTTGGTAAAAGTTTTATTCTTAATATCTTGCGGTGTTAACATTGCTACTCTCCTATCTTAAATAAATCGTTTCAAAGTAACACTAATGCGTCCTTTTTTAGTAGTGCCACGGATTTCAGCTACTTCTACCCTGCCACGACCACGAAAGGAAATTACGTCTCCTTCGTTAACCGCTTGGGCAGCCTTTTTAGCTTCCTTCCAGTTCAGTTTTACATTGAGGCTTTTAATCTCATCAGACATTCTGCTACGAGAAACGCCATAACCTGCAGCAGCTACTGCATCAAGACGCAAATCAGCAACAGTTGCGTTAATAACCTTTACCTTTTCTTCCTTTTGCAGTAAATCATCTGCAGAAATCTCAGTCAAAGTAACAGGTGCAGAACCAATTTGGGTAAGATTACTGTTCAAGTAATTGGTCAAAGTTTTTTCTGCAACAAACTGCGCACCTTCGGGGACAAAAACAATATCACCCAAAGCTTCACGTTTGCAGCCAGTACCCATAAAAGCACCTAAAATATCACGATGGGACAAATCATAATAACGTTTATCCCAGCCTGCTAAAAAGTAAGTAATGCCATAATCAGGAGTACCGTAAAAATCTTCGGCAATAAACGCAACCTTCACACGTTCTGCATTTTGGAAACCACCATAGCTTTCCAGCTTGATGTTTTCAAAATTGGCAACAATGATTTCTGCCACGTTGTACGCATGAGGATCTAAAAATTCGCTGACACGATACTTACGACTTTTGTTAGCGCCTTCTGCCAAATCAAGCAGTTTAGCCGCCAATTGTTCATCGCCGCCAGCTCTAAAATATCTTAAAATCTTTTCTCTATCTGCCATATATTATTTTCCTTGTAATTCGTCGCTACGCTTTAACACAGCTTGCACTGCATCGTAGAAAGCACCACGCACACCATGATTTTCCAAAGCGTGAATACCTGCAATAGTAGTGCCACCGGGAGAAGTTACTTGGTCACGAAGCACTGCAGGATGCATACCGGTTTCGATGCACATCTTGCCACTGCCTGCCAAAGTTTGCGCTGCCAATTTAATAGCCAAAGCACGGGGCAAACCAGCACGCACGCCAGCATCTGCTAAAGCGTCAATAATTACGAACGCATATCCCGGTCCACAACCACTAACCGCAGTAATTGCTTCCAAAGCACTTTCTGCAACAACTTCTACTTCACCGCAAGAGCCAAAGATTGCTTTAGC
>JBGVIJ010000018.1:0-2092 GCA_045123075.1 Phascolarctobacterium sp.
AGCAGCACTACCACGTTCACGACTGTAAACGGTTTGGTATCGCTCCTTATCTTCCATAGGTGCAGTAATGTAAGGAGGCAGTGGAGTTTCGCCCAATCTATCTAAGATTTCTTCAAAGATACCTTCATAATGGAAACGCACAATACGTCCACCAAAATCGGTGTGGTCAATTACTTCTGCAGAAAGGTCTTCGCTAAAGGTAATCTCTGCACCTACTTGCAGTTTTTTACCGGGGCGAACAAGAGCTTCCCAATCAGTAGTATTCTTGCGAGCCAAAAGAAATACTTCAACGTGAGCACCAGTGTCTTTATGACCAAAGAGACGTGCCGGAATTACGCGAGTATCATTAAACACAAGAACATCGCCAGGTTCCAAGTAATCAAGCAAATCATAAAAATGCTTATGCTCAATTTCACCAGTGTTTTTATCCACCACCATCAAACGAGAATGGTCACGTGGTTCCATGGGATGTTGAGCAATAAGCTCTTGCGGTAATTCATAATCAAAATCTTTTACTAACATACTTTTCTCATCCTATTTCGTCAAGGTTGTACCTGGATAGTAATGGGCAAGGATTTTTTTGTAGGTGTTTTTGCTAGAAGCATTTGCCATACCTCTTGCGCCCCACACGCTTAAGCCTAAGCCCTCGCCTTTGCCCTTACCTCGGAAGGTAATCTTTTCGTCCTTCGCGCCACTAAGCAAGTGATAACTACGGATGACATTCTTCCAAACAGGTTCACCTTGTTCTTTTACTTTTATATTAATATCCTTGCTACCTACTTGCATCCCATAATAATTGGTAATGGGAACGTTCAAGGTATCGGGAACAGGGACACCAGTTTCTACATCAAATAAAGTGCTGTTCAAGCTCAGCATTTGCATTAAATCCATGCCGGAAACTTTTACCACACCTGCATCACCGGCGATAATAAGGTATTTTACCCTGCCAGTTGCAGAACGGTCATTATCCGGTTCATTTTCGGGAGAAAGTTTAATACTTTCCAGCTTACCTACTGCATAACCGTTTTGCTCCAAAAAGTTACGCACCATAATCGGTGAAGCGTAATACTCCCATTTAAATTCAGGGCTATCACTATCAAAATCTTCTACAGATTGCAGATAACTAATTTCTTTGCCCCATACTTCTTCGGCAGAAGCAGTCTTGCCACCTGTACTGGAAGTTGTTACTGCTTGTACAGGGTTACCTACCCTATCTACCAAGATTTGTCCACTAGTTGCTTTGATAAATTTGCTGATGGCAGCTTTTTCTGCACCAGTGCCTTGATAAGTAAGTTCTTTATCATTGGCAATAATGTCATAAGCATTGTCAGCATTTTGCCACATCATATATTTAGCATAACTGCGAGCAGCAACAGCTTGTGCCTTAATGGCTTCGTCAGGCCAAATGGGCATAGTCTTACTCGGTAATACACTACACAAGTACAATTCTAAATTTACGATGTTGTTGACTAAAAGCCTATCACCTTGAGTTTGCGCAACCAAAGCACCTGCATAACGGTGCTTGTTAATTTGCGGCAGAGACTTTCCCTCAAAACGATTGATGGCAATTTTATTACTAAAGACTTGCTCACCCATGGTAAGCTTGCCTTCTTTAACATTCAAAAAGTATTTGCCTTCAGGAATGGTGTTAACTTTTCCTGTGGCAAGATCTTCCACTATAAATTCATCATCACAGCTGATTTCAGCGCTATACTGCCCATAAACAAGCGCTACGCGTAAATCTTCGCTTGATTTAGCAAAAGAAATGCTACTTATGCTCATTATCATTAGGCAAATGAGTAAAAGCTTTTTCAGCATGATGAGTCTCCTTACTTTTATTTTTAAAAGAAGTTAATAATTCACCATTGTTATCAATTTACTAACTCTGGTAAATTTTTCATCTTTCGACTTAGCCGGAAGAAGGTATCGGTCGCGTTCGCTAAAGACACAACCACAGTATTGTTGACGGTAGAGTTTCATTTCAAGACTGATATCTACGCCACGTTGGTAACCAGGGCGGAAGTCTTCGTAGTAAAAAGGAATGCCAAATTCTTCGGCAGCAGCTTCTGCTTCCTTTATGATTAAAGCGTGC
>JBGVIJ010000019.1:0-37245 GCA_045123075.1 Phascolarctobacterium sp.
AGCAGTAAAATTTGTTAATGAATTATTAGAGCTGGCTGTTAAACAAAATGCCAGCGATATCCACATCGAACCTTTGGAAGAAGTAACTCGCGTTCGTCTACGCATCGACGGTTTGCTTTGTACCGCAGTAGAAGTGCTACGTTCAAATCATAATGCAATCATTTCACGCATTAAGATTATTTGTGGCATGGATATTGCAGAAAAGCGTTTGCCCCAAGATGGACGTGTGGAAGTTGAAGTAGGTAGTAATAAGATTGATTTGCGTGTCTCTACCTTACCCGTAATTAATGGTGAGAAAGTTGTTATTAGACTTTTAGAAAAGACTCAGAAGTTTTTAGAATTGGAAGCATTAAACTTTTCGGAAGAAAACCTTAAAATTTACAAGCAGCTTATAAATTCACCTCATGGAATCATTTTATTGACGGGACCAACAGGAAGTGGCAAGTCTACAACACTCTACGCTACTTTACAAGAATTGAATGACGAAACAAAGAACATCATCACCATTGAAGATCCTGTAGAGCGTACCATTGAAGGCATCAACCAAATTGCAGTAAACAATAAGGCGGGCTTGACCTTTGCTACAGGCTTACGCTCCATCGTAAGGCAAGACCCTAACATCATTATGGTAGGAGAAATTAGAGATGGGGAGACTGCAAAGATTGCAGTACAGGCAGCTTTGACTGGGCACCTTGTTTTTAGCACTTTACATACGAACAATGCTATAGGTGCTGTAACAAGACTTCTTGATATTGGTATTGAGCCTTTTCTCTTAGCTGCTACCTTGCGTGGTGTGGTAGCACAGCGATTAGTACGAACCATGTGTCCTTATTGCAAAGGTGGCTGTAATGAGTGCAACCATACTGGCTATAAAGGTCGCATTGCCGTACAGGAGGTTTTAGAGATAACACCTAAGCTTCAAAACATGATTACTCATGGTGTAGAAGAAAGCGTGCTTTTAGAAGCTGCAAGGGAAAATGGCTTTACAACTCTCAAAGAAGATTGCCTTAACAAAGTTCAAGCAGGGAAGACTACCTTAGAAGAACACTATAAGGTAGCTTCCGGGGTGGTGTAAGATGGAACTATTAGAAGATTTATTAGAAGAAGCGCGCAAGCTGAACGCTTCTGATTTACATATAACAGCTAACCAATGTGTCAGCTTACGGATTGATAGTAAGCTCCGCAAGACAAAGCTTCTTATAACAAAGGAACAAGTCGCTAAAATGCTTACCTATATTTTAAATGAAAAGCAGCTCCTAAATTTAGAAGCTATCGGTGAAATGGATTGTGCCTTTATGGATGGAAAGGGATTACCCTATAGAGTTAACGTTGCCAAAAGTGATGGGCAGTACCTTTTAGTCATGCGTATCATAAAATTGGATATTCCTTCTTGTGATGAACTGCTCCTTCCAGAAACGGTACAAGGCTTTACAAATTTAAAACAAGGTCTCGTTTTAGTGTGCGGTGCTACAGGTTCAGGTAAGAGCACTACGATTGCGGCACTCATTGAAAAAATAAACTGTGAGCGTAAATTACATATCGTCACCTTGGAAGACCCCATTGAATATAGGTACATTAGTAAGAAATCTTTGATTCATCAAAGAGAAGTAGGTAGGGACACTGCTTCCTTTGCAATAGGATTGCGCAGTGTTTTACGCCAAGACCCCGATGTAATTTTGGTAGGGGAGCTACGGGATAAGGAAACCATCGCCGCCGCACTTACTGCTGCTGAAACAGGGCATCTAGTATTCGCAACACTGCACACCAATGACAGTATGGGAGCGGTCAATAGAATTTTAGATGGTTTCGACGAAGGTAGGCAGCTTATTCGCAGTCAATTGGCTGAAGTACTGCAAGCCATCGTATGTCAGGAGCTTCTGCCTAAAATCGGAGGCAAGGGTAGAGTAGCGAACTTTGAAGTTTTAATTGCTACGCCCGCACTGCGCAGTTTGATTCGCGAAGGGAGAACGCACCAGATTACTTCCTATTTAACTACCGGAAAACAACAGGGTATGATTACGAAAGAAGAACATCGTAAAAAGCTACAGGAAAAAGGACTAATTTAATTCTAGAACTTTGGAATCGGTAAGCCTTGCTTGCCGATTTCTTATTTGGTGTGATATAATTAACTGATTTATAATGTTCATTTAAGAGGAGACAGTAATGTTAGGCAATATTAGCGGTGTACGCAAACATAGTTTAGCTGAAAATGCAGGTATTAAACCGGGCGAAAAGCTTCTTAGTGTTTGTGGTGCTCAAGTTAAAGATATCATTGAACTCAGCTTCTACGCTTCTGATTACGAAGTAGAGCTGGAAATTGAAAATGCTGCAGGTGAAAAACGCCTTGTATCCATTGCCAAGCATCCCGACGAGGACTTGGGAATTGAGTTCGAGTCTGCTGTTTTTGATAAAGTAAGTACCTGCTACAACAATTGCATCTTTTGTTTTGTTGACCAAATGATTCCGGGGATGCGTCCCGGTCTCTATGTACGTGATGATGATTACAGACTTTCCTTCTTGTATGGTAACTTTATTACCCTTACTAATATGAAGGAAGAAGATTTTCAGCGCATCATCAACACTCACATGTCACCCTTGTACGTTTCCGTACATGCTACTACTCCTGAAGTTCGTTGCAAAATGATGAATAACCGTTTTGCCGGTGAGCTGATGGATAAATTACAACGCTTGCTTGATGCGGGTATCCAAGTACATACTCAGATTGTATGTTGTCCTACTTATAACGATGGTGAAGTTTTGGCTAAGTCCTTTGAGGATTTGTATGCACTTCATCCCGGTGTGTTGACTATGGCAATCGTGCCTGTTGGTTTAACTAAGAACCGTGAGCATTTGCATCCCTTACGTACTTTTACTAAAGAGGAAGCTGCTGCCATCGTAGATATGGTTACTCCTTGGCAAGAACGCTGCCGTAAAGAAACCGGTAAAAGCTTTGTTTATCTGGGCGATGAATTCTATCTGCTTGCAGAAAAAGAACTTCCTCCCGAAGCTTGGTACGATGGTTTTCCTCAACTTGAAAACGGTATTGGTTTGACCAGCAGTTTCTTAATTGAATGGGAAGCAACTTTAAAAGTTTTAAGTCAAGCTCAAGCTGCTAGCCCTGCGGTGATTCCTGTTGGCGAAAGTGCTTATAAAGTATTAAAACCCGTTCTAGATGCTTTCAATGCAAAATACAATGCAGCACATGAATTAGTTGCAGTTAAAAATGAATTCTTCGGTGGTAAAGTAAATGTTACCGGTCTTTTGGTTGGCAGCGATATTCTGAATGCTGTGCCCAATGACGCACGTGTTATTTTGCCTGCCGTTGTATTAAATAAGGATAATTTGTTCCTTGATGATATGTCCTTTGATGAATTCAATGCTAAGCACCACGGCACTGTGGAAGTTGCCGTTGGCGCGAAAGATTTGTTGCATTTGTTGACAGTTCCGAAGGAGGGCTGATTATGCTGCAAGTTTACACTGGAACTGGTAAGGGTAAGACCACTGCCGCTTTAGGCGTTGCCTTTCGTGGAGCAGGTTATGACCTGAAAACTACCATGTTCTCTTTTTTGAAGGATGATCCCAATTATGGTGAAGCACGTGCTGCAAGCTTGTTGCCCGGTTTTGTGCTGAAACAAGTTGGTCGCGACGAATTCGTAAACTTCTACGATCCTGACCCTATTGATTTACAAATGGTTCGAGACGGTTGGGAACTGGCGAAACAAGCTATTGCTGCTCGCGAGGCAGATATCTTTATCTTAGATGAGCTGAACATTGTTTTGGCTACCAAGATGTTACCTACGGAAGAAGTTGTAGAATTTTTAGCACAACATAAAAATGATGTAGAAATTATTATGACGGGGCGTGGTGCTCCGCTGGAAATTATGAATATAGCAGATTTGGTGACCGATATGAAGGAAGTAAAACACTATTTTTCTAAGAGCGTAACTTCTCGTAATGGTATCGACCACTAAAAGTAAGGAGAGGAAAGTATGGCTAAACCGATAGTTGCCATCGTTGGCAGACCTAATGTAGGTAAATCTACATTATTTAATATCTTTGCAAATAGCAGAATTTCCATCGTTGAGGACACTCCCGGTGTAACTCGCGATAGATTATATGCAACCGCTGAATGGCTTGACCACGAATTTATGATGGTTGATACCGGTGGTATCGAAATTATGAATGCAGATGCTATTGCAGTATCCATTCGTCAACAAGCACAAATCGCAATTCGTGAAGCAGACGTAATTCTGTTCGTATGTGATGCTCGTGCAGGTATCAGTACTGAAGACGCAGATGTTGCTAAAATTTTGCGTCAATCTAAAAAGCCCATCGTGCTGGCAATCAACAAAGCGGATTCCCCGAAACAAGAAATGAACGTTTACGAGTTCTATAATCTTGGCATTGGTGAGCCCATTCCTGTATCCGCAGCTAACCATTTAGGTTTGGGTGATTTGCTGGATGCAATCGTAGCTAAATTTGGTGACAAAAACACCTTTGGTGAGCCTGAAGATGAAGACGAAATTAAAGTTGCTTTGATTGGTCGTCCTAATGTAGGTAAATCTTCCATCTTTAACGCACTTGTTGGTGAAGAACGTTCCATCGTTAGTAATGTAGCAGGTACTACTCGCGACGCAATCGATACTCCTGTTACCAGAAATGGTCAACGTTATTTGTTCATCGATACCGCAGGCATGCGCCGTAAATCTAAAATTGATGAACCTATTGAAAAATACAGCATTATGCGTTCCTTGCGTGCAGTTGACCGTTGCGACGTTGTTCTCATGGTTTTTGACGCAGTTGAAGGTGTAACTGAACAAGATAAAAAAATTGTTGGTTATGCTCACGAAGCAGGCAAAGGCGTGATTCTTGTTGTAAATAAATGGGACTTGTACGAAAAAGACAACACTTCCACCTTGCGCTATACCGAAATGTTGCGTAAAGAATTAGTGTTCTTGCAATATGCTCCCGTAGTGTATGTATCTGCAATGACCAAGCAACGTATTCATCGTTTGCCGGAAGTTATCGCTTACTCTGCAGAACAAAATGCAATGCGTATTTCTACCAGCGTACTTAATCAAGTTATTGAAGATGCTGTGGCAATCAATCCCACTCCCACCGAACACGGAAAGCGTCTTAAAATTTTGTATGCTACTCAAGTTAAAATTAAACCGCCCACATTCGTTATTTTCGTTAACGATCCGGAAATCATGCACTTCTCTTACCAACGTTATTTGGAAAACAAACTGCGTGAAGCTTTCGGTTTTGAAGGTACTCCCATCAAAATGATTATCCGCGGTAAAAATGAAGATGAATAAGATTGGAGATAAATGATGTTAGGTAATGAAGTTGGAGTCATGCATTTTCTCTTCTGCTATGCAGTAGGTCATTTGTTTGGTTCCATTCCTTGCGGCTTGTGGATTGTGCAGGCTTTACATGGCATTGATATTCGCGAATATGGTAGTAAGAATATCGGTACTACCAATGTTTTCCGCACTGTAGGTGGCAAAACTGCTGCTCTTGTAATGGCTGCGGATATGCTTAAAGGCATCTTGGCTGTTGCGTTGATGAACTATTTGTTCCACAACCATATGCTCAATGTTGTAACTGCTTTAGGCGCTGTTTTAGGTCATAGCTATTCTTTGTTCTTAGGACTTAAAGGCGGTAAGGGTGTAGCTACCGGTTTGGGCTTGCTTCTGTATTTAATGCCCCAAGCTTGTATCTTTAGCTTTGGTGTATGGCTGGTAATCGTATTGGTTACAAGATACGTTTCTCTTGGCTCCATCGTTGCAGCTTGTTGTACTCCCGTATTTGCCTGGTATTTTGGTTATCCTGTTTCTTACATCTGCTTGGCGGCGTTGTGTGGTTTCTTCATTGTGATTCGTCATATTGAAAATATCAAACGTCTCTTGAATGGCACTGAAAGTAAAATTAAACAAGGTAAAGCTGAAGATTTGAAAAAATAATTATAAAGACTAGCATTTCAAAATGAAGTGCTAGTCTTTTTTTATGTTTTTCTTCAGTGAACACTCTTGACAAAATATTTTTATTGTGCTCTTGAAAAATATATATGTACTTTTAAAAAGAACGGTGCTATAATAGCCGTAGTAAAAATTTACTACAAAATTTTTCAAGGAGGAAACAGTATGTCTGAAAAAAATACTTTTTATCTGGTTCGCGAAGAAATTCTTCCCGAAGCAATTAAAAAAACTATCAAGGTTAAAGAAATTTTGAAAAGAGGCGAAATTAAGACTATCAACGAAGCTGTTGAAAAAATGGGTTTAAGTCGCAGCGCTTATTATAAATATAAAGACTATGTTTTCCCGTTCTATGAAGCTAGTAGAGAAAAAATTATTACTCTGTCTTTGTTGTTGGAACACAAATCCGGTGTGCTTTCCAAAGTTTTGAACACTGTGGCAGATGATAGTGGTAGTATTATGACTATCAACCAAGGTATTCCTTTGCAAGGTGTAGCGAATACCACTATTTCTATTGAAACTAAAAACTTGACCATTGATTTGGAAGCTTTGCTCGATAAGCTGCGCATGATTGATGGCGTTAAACGTTTAGAAGTTTTGGGTCAAGTTTAAACTATAATATATTTTATGGAGGGGTCCTCATGAAAGAGTTTATCAATGTTGGCTTATTGGGTGCCGGCACTGTTGGCGGTGGCGTGATTCACGTTTTGGAAAGAAATGCCGCAGATATTGAAAAAAAGGTTGGCATGCCTATTAAAATTACAAAAGTTTTTGGTCGCGAAGCTGAACAATTAGCAGCTATTTACGGCGAAGGTTATTTTTACACAGCCAATGCTGATGATATTTTGGAAGACCCTGAAATTGACATCGTGGTAGAATTGCTTGGTAGAGAACACCCTGCTAAAGAATTTATCGCTAAAGCTTTTGAAAATGGTAAAAGTGTCGTAACTGCAAATAAAGACGTGTTGGCGAAATACGGCGCAGAACTTTTCCCCTTGGCTGAAGCTGCTAACCGCGACTTTATGTTTGAAGCTAGTGTTGCAGGTGGCATTCCCATCTTGCAAACTATGAAAACTTCTTTGGCTGCCAATAAATTCTCTTCCATTATGGGTATCGTAAATGGTACCACCAACTATATGCTCACTAAAATGTCCCAAGAACATATGGACTACGATGAAGTCTTGAAAGAAGCACAAGCTATGGGTTACGCAGAATCTGATCCTACTGCTGACGTTGGCGGTTTGGATGCAGCTCGTAAAGCTGTAATTTTAGCTTCCATCGCTTTCAATACTCGTGTATCCTTGGATGACGTTCAAATCGAAGGTATCCAAAACATTGGTATTCAAGATATTGAATATGCTGAAAAGCTTGGATATGTAATCAAACTTTTGGCTATTGCTAAAAATGATCCTGAAACCGGTATTAGCATTTGCGTTCGTCCTACCATGCTTCCTAAAGCTCATCCTTTGGCAAGTGTTAACGACGTATTCAACGCAATCTTCGTAACCGGTGATGCTTTGGGTGAAGCAATGTTCATGGGTCGTGGTGCAGGTAGATATCCTACTGCCAGTGCAGTTTGTGGTGACATCATTGATGCTGCACGTAATCTTCTTCATAATGAAGGCAATCGTGTTAACTGCACTTGCTTTGAAGAAAAACGTATGTGCTCCATTGAAAAAATGTGCGCACCTTGCTATATTCGTATGGAAGTTAACGACCAACCCGGTGCTTTGGCTGCCATCGCTGCAGCTTTCGGTGCACAAAGCGTTAGCTTGCAAAGCGTAGTACAAAGTCGTGCTGCTAATGGTAGTGCTGAATTGGTATTCATCACTCACTCCGTATCTGAATACAACTTGCAAATGGCTTTGCAAATTTTGAAAGTATTGCCTGTTGTAAAAGAAGTATGCAGCATTATCCGTGTTGAAGATAGTGAAATGAAATAAGTTGGTGATTAGTTATGAACAAAGTTAGTATTCGTGTTCCTGCTACTTCCGCTAACTGTGGTTCCGGTTTTGACACTTTAGGTTTAGCATGTACCTTATATAATGAAGTAACTTATGAAATTACTCCTACCCGTGGCTTCCAATTGGAAGTTACGGGCGAGGGGGCAGAATATTTGAAACCCTGTGGTCGTAACCTTGCTTTTGCAAGTTTCTTCCGAGTTTGGAACGAAGTGACCGATAGGGAACGCATCGGTTTGAAAATTACCATGCACAATAGAATTCCTATGTCCCGTGGTTTGGGCAGTAGCTCCAGTGCAATCGTAGCTGGTATCTACGCAGGTAATATTTTGAGTGGTAATAGATTTAACGACGATGAACTCCTTGGCTTTGCCACTGAAATTGAAGGCCATCCTGACAACGTAGCACCTGCACTTTTAGGTGGCTTTACCATTAGCTATATGGATGGCTTGAAAGCGCACTCCTTGCGTGTAGAACCTGCTAAGCCTTTAAAATTCATCGCTGTTGTTCCTGAACGTCGCTTGCCTACAGTGCTTGCTCGTCAGGCAATTCCTAAAGAAGTTCCGCATCACGATGCAGTGTTCAACACATCTAGAGCTTCTCTTTTAGTTGGTGCTCTTTTAAGCGGTGAATATCAATATCTGTCCGCAGGTTTGGAAGATAAATTGCATCAACCTTATCGTGCACATCTTATCCCCGGTTTGGAAGACGTGTTTGCTGCTGCTAAAGAAGCAGGTGCCTACAACGCTATTATCAGCGGTGCTGGCTCTACTGTTATGGCGTACGCAGACATGAATGCAGACCACGAAAAGATTGCTCGTGCAATGCAGGACGCTTTCTTAAAAAACAACGAGCCTTGTGCTTATCATATTCTTGATCTTGATTTGGACGGTGTTAAAGAAATCTAAAATATTTCCAAAAAACCGTTGACAACTATATACATAATCTGTATAATAGTTTTTGTGATTCGGGGCGTGGCTCAGCTTGGTAGAGCGCTTCCTTGGGGTGGAAGAGGTCGTGGGTTCGAATCCCGCCGCTCCGACCATTTTCGGATCGCTTGCCTTTACGGTTCCACCGTAAAGGCTTTTTTATTATGTCTATAACTTTTTTGGAGGTAACAGTAATGATTCGTACCTTGCAGCTTGTTTGCAGTGAATGTGGTAATAATTTCTTGCCTGAAGGTGAACTTTACTACCGCGACAATTACATGAGCACTAATATTCGAGATACCAAATTCATTTGTCCTGTTTGCATCGAAGAATGGCGTAACAAATGGAAAGTAAAAGACGCTGTTTATTTTGAAGAGGACTACGTTCTTACCGTTACCATCGAATTGGAAGACGGTACTGTGTACCGCAATATGGACTGCACTCCCATCGACGAAACTGAAACCGTCGTTACCGGTGAAGACATTCCTGTTGAAGCACAAAAGAAACTGTATGAAATTTATCAAGCTTGGAATACTGAACGTAAAGCTCAAATGTTGAAAGACTGCATCTTCAACGATGAATTTATGCGTACTACCGTAACTTGCGAAACTTACGCAGGCGAACGTTTTGAAAATCTTGCTTTCCGTTTCAATATGAAAGGCGAGCTGGAAACTGAACGTCCTATTCCTGATTATGTAAAAGAACAAATTATTGACGCTTATAGATTATATGAAGCACAAAATATGATGGATTAAGAGAGGGGAACTCATGAGCGAATTATTGGAAAAAATTGAGAAGCGCCGCACCTTTGCGATTATCTCTCACCCTGACGCAGGTAAAACTACCTTAACTGAAAAACTTTTGTTATATGGTGGAGCTATCCATTTGGCAGGCTCTGTTAAAGCTAGAAAAAGCAATAAACATGCTGTTTCTGACTGGATGGAAATCGAAAAACAACGTGGTATTTCCGTTACTTCTTCTGTTTTGCAATTTGACTACGACGGTTACCGCGTAAACATTCTCGATACCCCTGGTCACCAAGACTTCTCTGAAGATACTTATCGTACCTTGATGGCAGCAGATAGCGCAGTAATGCTTATTGACGCAGCAAAAGGTGTAGAACCTCAAACTAAAAAATTGTTCTGGGTTTGCCATCGCCGTAAACTGCCAATTTTTACCTTCGTAAACAAATTGGACCGTTACGGCCGTAACCCCTTCGATTTGATGGACGAATTGGAAAAAGTATTGCACATCCGTGCATATCCCATTAACTGGCCTATCGGTATCGATGGTAACTATAAAGGTGTATATAACCGTTTGGAAAACAGTATTGAGCTGTTCGAAGAAGACGGTAGCCACGGTTCCAAAAAATTGAAATCTACTACCGGTTCTTTGGATGACCCGCAAATTCAAGAAATGCTTGGCGCAGAACTTTACGAAAACCTCTGCAACGACATCGAATTGCTTGATATGGCAGGCGATGAATTCGACATGGAAAAAGTTAAGAATGGCGAATTGACTCCGATGTTCTTCGGTTCCGCTATGACCAACTTTGGTGTACAAGCCTTCTTGGAAAAATTCTTGGAAATGTCACCCAAACCACAACCTCGTGCTCTTCAAGATGGTACAATGGTTTCACCGGAGAATGAAGCATTCTCTGCTTTTGTTTTTAAAATTCAAGCTAATATGAACCCTGCTCACCGTGACAGAATTTCCTTTATGCGTATCTGCTCCGGTGTATTTGATAAGGGCATGAGCGTTTATCACAAACAATCTAATAAAATTATTAAACTTGCACAACCGCAACAATTCCTTGCGCAAGAAAGAACCATTGTTGAAAAAGCATATCCCGGTGACATCATCGGTGTGTTTGACCCTGGTATCTTTGGTATTGGCGACTCTTTGAGCGATAACAAATTGAAATTGCAATTTGAAGACTTCCCTGTATTTCCGCCGGAAATCTTCGCTCGCGTACAACCTAAAGATTCCATGAAACGTAAGCAATTTGAAAAAGGCATCATTCAATTGGCTCAAGAAGGTGCTATCCAAGTATTTGAACAAAAGGGCGTAGGTCTTGAAAGCTACATTGTTGGCGTAGTAGGCGTGCTCCAATTGGAAGTACTTGAATACCGTTTGAACAACGAATACAGCGCTCAACTTTTGATGAACCAATTGCCGTATTCCGTTGCGCGTTGGGTGTATGCTGAAGATAAAAAGCTTATTGAAAACATCAAAGGCTTAGATAATGGTATGCTTGTTTATGATACTAAAGAACGTCCTGTTATCTTAGTTAATAATGAATGGTCCTTGAACTGGATTCTGGATCGTAACCCCGGTATCCAATTCTTGACGGTACCCGCCGATGTTGAAAAAATCTGAAGAAATACATAAAGAATCACAAATTAGAAATACAAATAGATATAGAAATACTCGTAAGTCGTTATTTTCTTTATCTCAAAAGATTGGTATCTTGATTACCTTGGTGGTATTCGTTGCGTTGTTACCTTCATCTTTGTTTACAACTCAACGTGTAGCACAAGTTATTTATGACCGTGTTGCAATTAATGCAGTAAGTATCAATAACATTCTTTGTCATTCCGATGAGATTATTGACGGTCTTACCTATAAAAATGGTATCAATGACCCTATGATGGCAGAGTATGTAAACGAAGTTGATAACTCTGACGAAGCAGGCGTAGCAGTTTATGACAAGGACTTTAATTTACGCGTATTTTACAATCCTGGCAAGCTTGTTGATTTTAAACGTCACTCTTTAGAGCTTGTTAAAAAGTATTCTTCCCAGTCTAAGATTAGTTGGAAAGAAAACTACAACATTCCAAACAGAGCGTTTGGCTATGTTAAGGATGATAGTAATAATGTAGTAGGGTACGTTGTAACCGGTTATTCTGACGACGTATTGAAGAACTCTGCGATTGACTCTATTATCTTCCTTTTGACAATGACTGCTTTTGGTCTGGCTGCAGGTATCTTTGGCGCTATTTATCTGGCGCGTAAAGTTAAAGATATTTTGTTTGGTTTGGAACCGGAAGCAATTGCTGCAATGCTTCAAGAACGTAACATCATTCTTGACTCTGTTCGTGAAGGTGTAATTACCATTGATGAGAAAGGTATCATTACCCTTGTAAACATCGAAGCAGAGACCTTGCTTAAGGATGCTAATGTTCTTGGCACTGACGAATTGGTTGGTAAACACATTAAAGATGCAATGAAAAACGTAGAATTCGAAAGAGTTCTGCATCACGGTAAGATTATTACCAATGCTGGTGTAAAAATTGGTGATACCTTGTTCATCATTACATCTGTACCTTTGAAGCTTGATGAACGTATCATCGGTGCTGTATTTACCTTCCGTAAGAAATCTGTTGTAGAAGAATTGGCAAACCAATTAACAGGTTTTAAAAATTATTCCACCGCTTTAAGGGCACAAACCCATGAATTTATGAATAAAATGCATGTAATCATGGGTCTTATAGATATGGAAGCTTATGATGAGCTGAAAGAATTTACTAAAGAAGTTGCTTATAACCGTCAATCCGAGGTTAGCTATGTTGTAACTCGTCTGCGTGATATTACCTTGGCAGGTTTCGTCCTGGGTAAGATTAGTCGTAGCCGCGAGCTTGACATTGACTTCTCTTTGTCTGAAGAAAGTGAAATTCACAATGATTTGGAAGTTCCTTCTGTTCACGACTTGGTATTGATTGTAGGTAACATCGTTGAAAATGCTTTCGATGCTTTGGCAAACTATGAAGGCGAACGCATTGTAAGCTTATCCATTTTAGATTTTGATAAAGAAATTGTTATTACTGTTGAAGACTCCGGTCCTGGTATTAGCAATAAAATTATTAATAATCTTTACGAACGTGGTGTTTCCAGTAAGGGAAAAGGTCATGGCTACGGCTTGTACCTTGTTAAACAATGTGTAGAAAACCTTCAAGGTACAATCGATATTGAATCTACTGATGAAGGTACTACCTTTACTGTAAGATTACCTATAAAAAGGGATGGTGAAATAAATGATTAACGTGTTAGTTGTAGAAGACGATCCGATGGTAGCGCAGCTCCACGAACATTATTTATCACAAATCAAAGGTTTTGAATTGTGTGATATGGCTCGTAATGGGGATGAAGCTTTAAGATTGTTGCAAAGCAGAAGCTATGATCTTTTGATTCTTGACGTTTTTATGCCTTCCATGGATGGTTTGCAATTACTTGCTAAAATTCGTGAAAATGGTTTTGACGTGGACGTCATCATCGTATCTGCCGCAAATGATAAAGATAAAATTAAACAAGCTTTGCGTTTAGGTGCTGTTGACTACATTATCAAACCCTTTGAATTTGAACGCTTTAATTTGGCTCTCAACAATTATTTGAAACGCTATCATATTGTTGAAGACCAAGAAATTATTGAACAATCCGAATTGGATAAAACCATTATTCGTAATGAAAAAGAGCCTGTAGTTACTCTCCCTAAAGGTTTGGACAAAAACACTTTGGCAGTAGTTTGGAAATGCATCCTCACTTTTGACGGTATGTTTACTACTGAAGAAGTATCTGCAAAAGTTGGCATTTCTCGTGTTTCCATTCGTAAGTATTTGGAATTCCTGAAAACTGTAAGATTGTTGAAACTTGATTTGCACAGAGGCTCTGTTGGTAGACCTGTATATAAATATTTATGTGTTGATAAGCAAAGTGATTTACTGAACATTTATATTCAATAGCTTTGTGATTAAGAGGTAATAATGCAAATTAAAGAGCCGGTAAATATACTGGATATTCCTGTGCATCCTTTGACAATGCAGGAAGCAGTTTCTGTATTGGAAAACAGTATTTCTAACGGTGAGCAAGCATTTGTTGTAACTGCTAACGCTGAAATCATTATGATGTGTCAGCAAGATGCTGATTATAAAAAAATTGTCTCTCAAGATGCTCAACTGGTTTTGCCCGATGGCGCAGGCGCTGTTTGGGCGGGCAGACATTTAGGCTATAAAGTTCCGGAGAGGGTAGCAGGCTTTGACCTGTACTGCAATCTTTTGAAAGAAGCTGCAGCAAAAGGTTATAAGGCTTACTTCTTTGGTGGGTCTCCCGGTATTGCGGAAGCTGCCAAAGCTAAATCCGAAGAACTTTATCCCGGTGTGCAAGTTGTTGGTTGTCGTAATGGTTACTTCAAGGAAGAAGAAAGCCAAGCAATCATTGAGGAGATAAATGTTTCCGGTGCAGATATGCTCTTTGCGGCATTGGGCGCGCCGAAGCAAGAAAAATGGCTGGTTCGTTATCGCGACCAACTGAAACCCAAAATTTTAATGGGCATTGGTGGCAGCTTTGACGTATTTGCCGGAAAAATGGAACGTGCTCCTAAATGGATGCAAGATGCTTCCCTTGAATGGTTGTTCCGTTTATACAAACAACCTAGCCGTTTTATGCGAATGATGGCACTGCCTAAATTTGTTTTAAAAGTTATCTTTAATGGTAAAAAGGCCTAAGTTATCACTAAAAAGCAAGTATAAATAGACAAATAAATAATACTGTATTATAATTATGAGATGGAATTACGTTTCCATCTCATAATTTTTACCATTGAAAGAGAGGCTTCACTTATGACTATTGTGAAGGACGGTTATCCTGCAATTTTTGGTGCGTTGGTAATTGCGCTTATTACATATTTCGTATTTGGTCCCATTTGGGCAGTAATCCCTGGTGTATTGGCATTGTTCTTCTTGTGGTTCTTCCGCAATCCTACTTCTATGCCGCCGAAGGATCCTAATGTTTTGTATTCTCCTGCTCACGGTACTGTAATGGCTATCGAAGATATTTATGATGAAGAATATCTTAATGAACCTGCTACTAAAGTAACCATTTTCCTTTCTGTATTTGACGTACACGTTAACCGCAGCCCCATCGACGGCGAGATTAAATATCAACGTTATGCTTGCGGTCAATTTGTACCTGCATATAAAAAATCTGCTTCCTTTGAAAATGAACGTCATGCCATTGGCTTGGACAACGGTCGCATCCGTATTATGGTAAGCCAAGTTGCTGGTCTTTTGGCACGTCGTATTGTATCTTGGGTAACCTTGGGTAATACTGTGCAACAAGGCGAATGCTACGGCATGATTAAATTCGGTTCCAGTACTGAACTTGTTGTACCTAAGAACGTAGAAATCTGCGTAAAAAAATATCAAAAGGTTACCGGTGGTGTTACCATCGTTGGGAGGATTAAAGACTAATGAATTATAAGCTTCGTAGACTGGTTCCTAACAGTATCAGTTCTCTGAGCCTTGTATTAGGCGTTTTGTCCATCTTTATGTCCATTGAAAAAGACTTTTTCCACGCTGCACTGTTCATCGTACTGGCAATGATTGCCGATTCTTTGGATGGTCGTGCTGCACGCTTTTTGGGTGTAGCAGGGGGACGCTTCGGTATCGAAATGGATTCCCTTTGTGACCTTGCTTCCTTTGGTGTTGCTCCTGCAATTATGATTTACCAATACGGTATGACCGAACTCGGTATGACCGGTATGGTAATTTCTTCTTTCTTTACCATTGGTGGTGCTCTTCGTTTGGCACGCTTTAACTGTAATGTAGATGACGTTAAAGGTTATTTCCAAGGCATGCCCATTCCTGCAGGTGCTTGCTGCTTGGCAACTTACGTGCTTAGCGGTTATCAAGCAGATGCATGGTACGTGGCGGCGTTGACCTTTGGTGTAGCAGTTATTATGTACAGCGAAGTGAAGTATCCTGACTTCAAAGGTAAAGGTAACCCGATGTTTGTTGCTCCTTGCGTTGTAGCAGCTGCTATTGGCGCTTACATGCTGTGGCAAACTCCTAGCGCTTGGCCTTTCATCGCAATGTTCACCTATACTATCGCAGGCGTAATCAACTTCTTCTACGCACTGGTGATGGGTAAATAAAATAAGATTTCTCGACCGATTGACTTTAGGTTAATCGGTCTTTCTTTATTTTGATACGCAAATATGTTATGATATATTAGATAATTTATGAGCCTTTGCTCATTTTAAGATATGTATTTAAAGGAGGATGCGATAATGCGTAATATTGCAATCATCGGTGGCACCGGTATTTACGATGCTCAATTTTTAGATGGCTTTGAAAATAAAATCATTGATACTCCTTACGGACAAGCAGCTTGTAAAGTAGGTGAGTTGTACGGCAATAAAGTAACTTTCATTACTCGTCATGGTGTTAATCACAGCACTCCGCCGCACAAAGTAAACTACCGCGCTAACATTTGGGCACTTAAAAGCTTAGGCGTAGAAGAAATTTTTGCGACTACTGCTGTTGGCAGCTTGAATAATGAAATGAAAGCAGGTCACTTTGTAGTTTGCGACAACACTCTCGATTTTACTAAGAGCCGCATCAATACTTTCTATGATGACGATTATCGTGGAGTTGCTCACGTTGATGTAACCAGTCCGTACTGCCCGGTACTGCGTGCCAAAGTAATTGACATCCTCAAAACCATGGATATTCCTTTCCACGCAACTGGTACTTACGTTTGCACTGAAGGTCCTCGTTTTGAAACTGCTGCAGAAATTAAAATGTTCGCAATGCTCGGCGGTGACCTTGTTGGTATGACCAATGTTCCTGAATGCATCCTTGCTCGTGAAGCAGAAATGTGCTACACAACTGTTTCCATCGTTACCAACATGGCAGCAGGCATTTCTCCTACACCGCTTACTCATAGCGAAGTTTTAGAAGAAATGGCAAGAAGCATTGATAAAATGCAAGACTTGATTGTAGAATTCATCAAATATGATGGTGTTGTAGATACTGTTTGCAAATGCAAGCAAGCTATGGCAGAAAATGGCGGTTTTAAGCTGTAAGGAAGTGTTAAGATGATTGATACTATGCGTTGGGAGAATGGCAAGCTTATTCTCCTTGACCAAACTAAACTTCCCCAAGCGACAGAGCTTATTACTTGTGAAGATTACCTGCGAGTAAAAGTTGCTATTCAACGCTTGGAAGTTAGGGGAGCGCCGGCAATTGGTGCTGCCGCTGCTTTTGGTATGGTACTTGGTGCCATGCAAGCGGCAAAACGCCCTGACTTTTTGGGAACTCTTAACAAAATTAAAGATGATTTGATTAGCGCACGTCCTACTGCTGTAAACTTGGAATGGGCTGCTAAAAAAGTATATGAATTGGCAGTGAAGCTTAATGCTGAGGGACTTGCTCCCTTTAAAATTTTAGGTGAGCTGGAAAAATTGGCTGTTAAGATTTACAACGATGACATTGCCATCAACAAGAAGATGGGTGAGTACGGTGCAGAAGTTCTGCCGGAAGAAACCATCCTCTTAACCCATTGCAACGCAGGTGCACTAGCAACCTGTGGTTGGGGTACTGCTTTAGGCGTAGTTCGTGAAGCACATAAACAAGGCAAGCTTAAAATAGTTTATGCAGATGAAACTCGCCCCTTACTTCAAGGTGCACGTCTTACTGCTTACGAACTTTGCGAAGATGATATTCCTGTAACCGTTATTACTGACGGTATGGCAGCGTGGACTATGAAGACTAAAGGTATTAACGCAGTAGTTGTTGGTGCAGATAGAATCGCCGCCAACGGTGATACTGCCAATAAAATTGGTACTTATGGTGTAGCCCTTGCTGCTAAAGCTCACGGCGTACCTTTCTACATTGCTGCGCCTACTAGCACTTTTGATTTCACTCTCACAAGTGGTGAGCAAATTCCCATCGAAGAACGTAGTGCTGATGAAGTAAAACGCTTCCGCAGTGAAGTAACTGCACCTGCAAAAGCGTTGACCTTCAACCCGTCTTTTGACGTGACTCCTGCGGAACTTATCGCAGGCATCATTACTGAATATGGGGTTGTAACTGCTCCCTACGTAGAAAACATAAAATTATTACAAGAGAAAATGAAGGAGGATTTATAAGCCTTGGAAAGCATGATTAAAGACATTAACCTGGCTCCGTCCGGTAAACAAAAAATTGCGTGGGTAAAAGAGTATATGCCTCTTTTGAACCTGCTTAACGAAAAATATAGCAAAGACCAAATCTTCAAAGGTTTGAATATGGTTGTTACCATTCACTTGGAAGCAAAAACTGCTTATTTGGCACAAGTTTTGAAAAATGCAGGTGCTAATGTAGTTGTAACTGGTAGTAACCCGCTTTCTACCCAAGATGACGTTGCTGCTGCTCTCGTAGATAGCGGTATCACCGTATTTGCAACTCATGGGTGCTCCGCTGAAGAATATGATGTATATCTCCGCGAAGCTCTCAAAGTTGAACCTGACCTCATCATCGACGACGGTGGCGACTTGGTAAATATGCTTCATGGCGAACGCAAAGACCTTATCGGCAAACTCATCGGTGGTAGTGAAGAAACAACTACCGGTGTGCATCGCTTAAAAGCTTTGTCCAAAGCTGGTCACCTTGCATTCCCCATGATTGCTGTAAATGACGCTTATTGCAAATACCTCTTTGATAACCGCTATGGTACCGGTCAATCCTCTTGGGATGGCATCATGCGTACTACCAATATGTCCGTAGCAGGCAGAACCGTAGTTGTTGCTGGTTATGGCTGGTGTGGTAAAGGTGTTGCTATG
Organism: Phascolarctobacterium sp.; assembly: GCA_045123075.1. GTDB lineage: Bacteria > Bacillota > Negativicutes > Acidaminococcales > Acidaminococcaceae > JAHHUH01. The sequence continues at coordinate 18,467 of JBGVIJ010000019.1, forward strand.
CGTGCTAAAGGTTTGGGCGCAAACGTAATCGTTACTGAAATTGACCCCATTAAAGGTATTGAAGCTGTATTTGACGGCTTCCGTGTAATGCCTATGATTGAAGCTGCTAAACACGGCGATATCTTCGTAACTGTAACTGGTTGCAAAGATGTTATTACAAAAGAACATATGGCAGTTATGAAAGACGGCGTTATCCTTTCCAACGCAGGTCACTTCGACGTAGAAGTAAACAAAAATCATTTGGAAGAACTTTCCGTTGAAGCTCCTTACGAAGTTCGTAAAAACATCATGACCTACACTATGGCAGATGGTCGCAAGCTGAACCTTTTGGGTGAAGGTCGTTTGGTAAACCTTGCTTGTGGCGACGGTCATCCCATCGAAGTAATGGATTTGTCCTTTGCAATGCAATTCCTCGCAATGAAATACGTTCTCGAACATAAAGGCGAATTGAAAAATGAACTTTACGTTCTGCCGGAAGAATTGAACACTGAAATTGCATCACTGAAATTGCAAGCAATGGGTGCTGGTATCGACGTGCTTACCGAAGAACAAAAAGCTTACTTGGAAGCTGAATAAGATTAAATTATATTTACATAAAATTTTGGAGGTAACTTACAATGAACAATGAAAGAGTAGAATTAATTAACGATGGTTTTAAAACCTTTAACGAAGCACACAGCATTGACAGTGGCATTGGCTACTTTGTAGATAGAGACGGCAGCACCGTTTTCGCTTTCCATGAAGTAACTGACCAACACGTTATGCACTTGATGGCTAGCTTGGTTTTGAAAATGGCTGAAAAATGCGAAGCTGATCCCAAAGCAATCATCGGCGCATTGGACACCATCATCACTGAACACGTGAATGGCTAAATTCTAAATCTATGAATTACTTAGTAGTAGATTTTGAATTTACCTTTTATAAACGTCCTGTAGGTCGTCCCAGAAATTTCTTTGCGGAAATCATCGAGATTGGCGCAGTAAAACTTGATGAAAGCCTCAAAGAGTGTGGCAAATTACAAAGCTTTGTTAAACCGCACTTCTTTCCTAAGCACGCAAAAGATGCAATGGATTTTTGTATGATTACTGATGCAGATATGAAGAAAGCAATCACTTTCCCTGCAATGCTTGAAAAAATGTCTGCAATGTATGAAGCTGGCAAGACTCTTTTCGTAGCGTGGGGTGATTCTGATTACAAGGTGCTTGCTGAAGGTTGTAGCCGTCACAAATTAGATAACCCTGTTTTGGAAGCAGATTACCTTGACCTTGCAGAAGCGTATAAATTGTGGCGTGGGGAAGAGAATACTCCCGGTCTCAAAACTGCCATTACTGAGATGGAAGTCACAGCTGACGGCTTGGCTCACACTGCTTTTGACGATGCTTACAATACCGGCAAGGTACTTGCCAAAATGATAGAAAAGGGTTGGACTTACGAAGCTTATCTTAATGTGAAAGAAATGGCTGCAAAATGAAAATCATAGATATTTCTCAAGAAGTCTTTTCCTGCAACGTATATCCTGGTGACCCTAGTCCCTCTACGGAAAAGGTAGTTTCTATTGATAACGGTGACGTCTACAATATGTCAACACTTTCTATGTGCGTGCATAACGGTACTCATATTGACGCACCTTATCATTTCTTGAATGATGGTAACACCGTTGAACAAATTCCTTTGGAATATTTTGTTGGTACTTGTTATGTAACTCAACGTGATGGGGAACTTACTGCCAATGATGCAGAAGAAATTATGCTTGAAGCCAAAGCGCATAACGCTTCTGAGCGTATCCTCATCGGTGGAAACGTAATTGTTACTGCGGAAGCTGCTAAAGTTTTTGCAGAATGTGGTATCAAGCTTATTGGCAACGAAGGCTTATCTATTGGACCAGTAGAAGCTCCTATGGAAGTGCATAAAATTCTACTTTCTGCTAATGTGGTTCTTTTAGAAGGTATCGTTTTAAAAGATGTTCCTAATGGCACATACTTCTTAAACGCAGCACCGCTTAACCTTGCGAAATTAGATGGTGCTCCCTGCAGAGCGTACTTGATAAAAGAACAAAGAAAATATTAAAAGCTCACTACTTGCAATTGCAAGTGGTGAGCTTTTTTGCGTCTTAGACCTTTAAAAATAGTTTGGTGTTTTTAAAATACATATTGTCCAAACTAAATAATTAAAGGAGAAATTAAGATGTTAAAAATTTATGGTTATGTGCGTGTATCAAGTAATGAGCAAAACGAAATTAGACAAGTGCTTGCTTTAAGAAACGCTGGTGTTGAAAAGAGAAACATCTTCGTAGATAAGCAGAGCGGTAAAGATTTTGAGCGTCCAAATTATAAAAGGCTTCTTAAAAAATTAAAGCCTGCCGATTTATTGATTATTCAAAGTATCGACAGACTTGGAAGAAATTATGTGGAAGTACAAGAACAATGGCGCATCCTTACTAAAGAAAAGCATATTGACATAGCAGTAATAGATATGCCTTTGTTAGATACAAGAGGTGGAAAGGATTTACTAGGTGCGTTTATTGCAGACCTTGTTTTACAAATACTTTCCTTCGTAGCACAAACGGAACGTGAAAATATACGAGAACGCCAAGCACAAGGGATAGCTGCCGCAAAAATGCGAGGTGTTAAATTTGGTAGACCTCCACAAAAATTACCAAGTAAATTTTTTGAAGTCTATAACCTTTGGAAGAAGGGAGAAATTAATGGAACAGAAGCTGCTAAGATTTGTGGAATGCCTTTATCTACATTTAGGTACAAGGCAGAAAAGTTAAAAGATTATTCCAAAACAGAAACTTTTGATTTGCAGTAGCTTCTCTTTTTCCAAGTTTTATTGTAGCCGTTTAACTTAGCCCATTCGTAAATATGACGCAAGGTATTGTTATTGTAGTGAATGTTATTTTTTTCAATATAGTCTAATAATAGATGGTCATTGCGTTCAATAAGTGCATCTAAGTAAATCAAGTCAGGAAGTTTATCACTTTTGCTTCTATTACATTCAGGACAAGCTAAGACGAAATTCCAAATATTATCATCTTTGATAAATGCCCAAGGAATGAAATGGTCAACTTCTATTTTTGATTGTTTTAAATTTTTACCACAATAAAAACATGTATGGAAACCAAATTCTTCTTGCAAGATTTGTCTATAGATAGACAAGTTATTGCGTTTAGAACTGGCATCTAATTTGCTAAGTAGTTGAGGAGTAGTTGTTTCAGAATTTACTTTTTCTAGAAATTTTGCCCACTCAAAATAATTTATTTTTTCTATCATTAGTTTATGCTTACAAATAAAGTCATACATTTGAGGATTTATTTGTATCCATTCTTCTGATTTGGAGAAAGAATAAAACATCATTTGAGTATCGTAAAAAAGCGCGCCAACTACATTTTTTTTACATTCCTTTTTTACATCAGAAATAATTTCTTGTTTTATTTGTTCAGACAAACTTTCAAAGGGAATATTTTCTTTAAGAGAATATTTGTTTTGAACTCCATAAAGAATCTTTTCGATTTTTGATTCTTTTTGGTTTTTATCAACAGGTTTTTGAAGCAAGTTGTATTTTAAAATTAGGTTCCAATATATTTCGGTAAACTTGCTGAATAATTGGTCGAAGGTTAAAACATAGTTTATATCAACATTATATAAATTATCTATGATGGATTTTAGAAAGCCAAATTTATAAGTGGTTGCTTTATGTGAATTAGGAGAGAAAACTCCTAAAAGGGCAGACCATAACTCATCGGAAGTAACGTTTTTATCTTTGTATTTACCTTCTTTTAAATCATATCCTGACATAACAAACTCCTAGAAATAACAATAAACTGTACTTTCTTGTAAATACATTTATATGAAAATTCTACCACAAATTTGTCAATTTTACTACCAATAGTAGTTCAGATACCTTCTTCTCCTTTCAAAACCACATATTTAAAACATTACAGAAAATCACACTTTTTTGTAAAAATTCCCTTTTTACATGTGAATTTTGGAGTGCTAATAATGTGGTGCAAAAATTGTAATATAGAGACTAATGAGGCTAAATGTCCTGTATGTAATAGCGTAACAGTAGAAGATATTCCTACTAGTGTTTATTGGTGCAGTCATTGCCAAGTACCTGTGCAACAAGATGTTACGCAAGCTGATAAAGGTATTTGTCCCGTTTGTCGTAATGAAATGAAATATATGTCCAGCGATTTAAGACCTGTATTTCCAGAAGAACGTTTGTTGATAGAAATTCTTCTAGGTCAAAAACCTAACGAATGGATAAATAAATCCGTATGGGCAAATGACTCTAGGTATTTTGTTGATGGCAAGTCTAAAATGCTGCCTTCAAAATTATTCCAAGAAGCAAATACTGATGAGCTTGTGGCTAAACTTGAACAGTACAAAGAAGATAATTCTTATGATTTCTTTAATGCTAATATCTTGAAATTTGTTGAAGCTAATAAAGGTAGACTTAACTATTTGAAAGATGAAGCTTATTCTTTCATACATAAAGCTGCAGAGAGATTTGATGAAGAACATATAGTTCTCTCTTTTTCTGGTGGTAAAGACTCAACAGTTACTGCTGATATAGTTATTAAAGCATTGAGTAATCCTAGTCTTGTTCATATTTTTGGTGATACGACGTTAGAATTTCCTATGACTATGGAATATGCTACAAGATATCGTATGGAACATCCAGACGCTATTTTTCAAATGGCAAAAAATAGAGAGCAAGTCTTTTTAGATGTTTGTGAAGATATCGGACCGCCGTCTAGAATGATGCGTTGGTGTTGTTCTATGTTTAAGACTGGTCCAATTACTAGAGTTATTAATAGTCTTTATCGTAATCAACAAATATTGACCTTTTATGGTATTAGAAAATCTGAATCTGTAAGTAGAAGTAAGTATAACCGTATTGAAGATGATGCAGAATCTATAAAAATTCAACAGCAAACGGTTGCTTCTCCTATCTTTTTCTGGAAGGACTTAGATATTTGGATTTATATTCTCTCAGAAGAAATAGATTTTAACTATGCCTATAGACTAGGTTATGACAGAGTTGGTTGCTGGTGTTGTCCTAACAATAATCAACGCGCACAATTCTTATCAAGAATTTATATGCCGGAACAATCTAAGAAGTGGCGCGAGTTTTTGATTAGTTTTGCAAAACGTATTGGTAAACCTGATGCGGAAGTTTATGTAGATACTGGTAAGTGGAAGGCACGACAAGGTGGTAATGGTTTGGTTGCAGCTGGTGATGTAAAAATTAAATTTACTAATTGTACTGCGGAAGAACATTCTAAAATTTACAGCCTTACAAGACCATTTGATGATGAACTTATCAATATGTTTGTGCCGTTTGGCAGAGTTGCTCCAGAATTAGGACAAAAACTTTTGAACGAAGTAATCGTTTTAGATTTAAAAAGTAATGTTCCTATTCTGTCTATTCAACCTTTTATCCAAGATGGTTATGAAAATGCAGTAAAGGTAAAAGTGCTTAACCTTGCTAAAGCAGACCGTGAAAAAGTTGAAAGGCAAGTAGGTTATCAAATTAAAAAGTTCAATGCTTGTCGTAAATGTTTGAAATGTGAATCCGTTTGTAGATTTGGTGCTATCAGTATAATTGGTGATATGTATTACATTAATCCTGATAAATGCCAACATTGTAAGAAATGTATGAATCCAAAGATTTTGGATGGTGGTTGCATGATGGAGAAATATTTGCGTACTAAGTAATTAGTGGGGGTAATTAGAATGGCTATGAGATTTCGAGCCCATGAGACATTTTTTATAAGAAAAGGCTGGCTGAGCAAGGGCATGAAATATGTTAGCCAAAATCCTTCTGTTTTTGTAGATAGCGAGAACAAAGCTACCGACGTGTTAGGTATTGGTTCTAACATGGTTAAGTCATTAAGGTACTGGCTTCAAGTAACTGGATTAACATCTGAACCTAATAGTGGCAAACGCTATCAAAGCTTTACTGATCTTGGCAAAAGTATTTTTACAAATGACCGTTATATTGAAGAAACAGGTACTTTATGTTTGTTGCAATATAAAATAGCATCAAATTACGAAGGTGTAACTGCTTGGTATTACTTCTTTAATGAGTTTAATATGTCTGAATTTACCAAAGAGGATTTTGTAGCTTCTATTAATGGTTTTATTTTGTCCAAAGGAAGTAGTACTGCAGTAAGGTCTTTAGCAGACGATTTTAATTGCATCATTGGTACCTATTTACCTAGATATAAATCTAATCCTGCTAAGATTTCACCTGAAAACAATATTGATTGTCCTTTAGGAGAGTTAGGCTTAATTGATGTTTTTAACAAAACCAAAAAGAGCTATAAAAAATCAATAACTCCTATTGATTTTATTAATCCCTGGGTGGCATTGGCGATTATTGTTGATAATGCAAATGGCAGAGCTGAAATTGGGTTAAATGAATTGCTTAATGCACCTTGCAATATCGGTAAGATTTTCAATCTTGATGCTATCGTAATGCTGGATTTATTGCGTAGGATTGAGAAAATTGGAGAGTTGAAAATTATTAGAACTGCAGGTCTTGATATAGTTAGAATTACTAACAATAGAACTTTCCAAGAATGTGTTGAGAAATATTATGAATCCATTAAGGAATAGTTAGGAGATACTGATTATGAGTAAAATGATTTCCGTTGCTTCAGGATTTCAGTATTCCATAAACATTGGATACGACTTGAACAATGATGAAAAAATCAAAAACTTCATACCGACCAAATCAGCATTAAATCTCCTAGAAGATATTCTGATGAGCACAAATGCTAACTCTACAGAAAGAGCAAGAGTGCTGATTGGTGCATACGGTAAAGGTAAATCACACATTGTATTGATGATTTTATCAATGCTGTTGAAAAAAGATATTTCTCTTTTTAAAAATTTATTGGACAAAGTGGATAGTAATAGCAAACTTTATCAAAGTATTAACAATTACTATGAAAGCTCCAATAAAATTTTGCCTGTAGTTATTTCCGGTAGCAATACCAGTTTGTCACAAGCATTTTTACTTGGTTTACAAAGAACATTAGCAGAAAATGAAATGCTAGACATTATGCCGGAAACAAATTATAAAGCTGCTGTTGCTACAATAAAAAGATGGCAGTTTGAATTTCCGGAAACATTTGCCAGCTTAAAAAATCAACTGGTGGAACCAATTGATAAGTTTGTCGAAGCCTTACAGGATTTTGATATTCATGCTTATGAAAAATTTGAACGCATATATCCTTCTTTAACTGCTGGTAGTACTTTCAATCCGTTCTTAGGGTTTGATGTAATTGAGCTGTATGAAAATGCTGTTAAGGGTTTGCGTTCTAAAGGTTATAGTGGAATTTATGTTGTTTATGATGAATTTAGCAAGTTCTTAGAAGCTAACATAGCAGTAGCATCTGTTAGTGATACTAAAATGTTGCAAGACTTTGCAGAAAAATGTAATAGAAGTGGTGAAAATCAATTACATTTAATGCTAATTTCTCATAAAGAAATTTCTAATTACATAGATATATTACCGAAACAAAAAATTGATGGTTGGCGTGGTGTGTCTGAGCGTTTTAGACATATCCATTTAAACAACAATTTTTCTCAAACATACGAAATCATTGCTTCTGTTATCCAAAAAGAACAAGTGCTTTGGGATAGCTTTAAAGAAAAATTTAACGATGGTTTTAGCAGCATAGAACAGGTTTATAAAAAACATTCTCTGTTTAATGAATTTGATGAAAATAGCATTGGAGAAGTTTTTAAAGGTTGTTATCCTTTGCATCCTGTTTCTATGTTTGTTTTGCCACGCCTTTCTGAGCGCGTTGCGCAAAATGAAAGAACATTATTTACCTTCTTGTCTGCAAGAGGTAGTTCCACATTACTTTCTTATCTTGAATCTTACGGTGATGATAAATATGATTTGATCTCACCAGATATGATTTATGACTATTTTGAACCGTTGTTAAAGAAAGAGATTTATTCTGGAACTTTACATGATGTTTATCAATTAACTAGCATCATTTTGAATAGACTTCCTGTTGAATCATTAGAAAGTAAAATAGTAAAGACACTTTCTTTGATTTATATGCTGGAACAATTCGAAAAGCTTAACCCGTCTAAAGATACAATCGTAAATGTTTTTTCAATTCGTTATACCAGAGAAGAAATCAATGAAGCAATCAATAACTTGGTTGAAAAAGAATTCGTAATTTATTTAAAACGTAGTAATGATTACTTGAAACTGAAACAGTCTTCTGGTGTAGATATTAGAAAAGCAATTGCAGATACCGTAGAAAAAAGTGCTGGAAGATTATCTGTAAAAGATATTCTTAATGGTGCAAACTTTGATAATTATATCTATCCTTCTCGTTATAACGACGAAAAAGAAATGGTTAGATATTTTGCATTTGAGTTTATTGCAGAAGAAGAAATTGACAGCAAGACAAATTGGTTTATTAAGAGTGAAAAAATAAAAGCTGATGGTGTAATTTATGGTGTAATTCCTAAAAATAACAGTAATATAAGTGAATTACAAAGCAAATTGCTCGAAAGTAGTAATGGTTATAATCAATTTGTTTTTATTCTACCGAAGCAATTTAAAGATATTTCAGCTATTGCACAGGAGTATAAGGCAGTTTCTATTTTGAAAGAATTAGTAATTGACGATGCTGTGCTTTTAGATGAATATGATGTGATTTACGATGATTTAAGAGAAATTATAAATTCTTTTATTTCAACTTATACACATCCTGAAGAAGCCAAAGCTACTTATATACACAATGGTGAAGTGAAGTCTATTACTAGAAAAGCTACTTTGACTGGTTTGCTTTCTGATATTTGTGATGATGTTTATTCATTAACACCTGTAGTTAATAATGAAGCATTGAATAGAGATGAACTTACTAGTGTTGCTAATAATAGTCGCAACAAACTTATTGCTGCATTGTTAAGAAATAATCTGGAACATAATCTAGGTTTGAGTGGTGCAGCTCAAGAAGTTTCTATGATGAGAAGCACATTGGTAAGGACTGGCATTTTAGAAACAAATGAAGCACAAACTAAGTTAAATCTTAACCCAAGTGATGTGCTTATTAAAAATATGCTAGGTACTATCATTGAGTTCATTGTTGAAGGTAAAGAAAAAGGTGAAGTATCTTTAGCTCACTTGTACGAAAGATTACAATCACCTGAATTTAAAATTGGTCTACGTAAAGGATTAATACCGATTTATATCGGGGCTGTATTCCATGAATATAAAAAAGAAATTATATTGCAAGATAGATTTGGTCAAGTAGCTATTAATGCAGATACGCTTGTACAAATTAATGCTAATCCTGCTGGATATAGTTTGGTTTATTTAGATTGGAATCCTGAAAAACAAGAATTTATCAGCAAATTAACAGATTTTTTTTCTGACTTCATTGTTGAAGAAGAAAAAGCATCTGGTGCTTATGAATTTGTTGTTTCAGCTATGAGACGATGGTATTTGTCTCTTCCCAAATATTCTAAGGAATTAAAGAAAAAACCTAATGGAGAAAAGGTAGATAAAAGATATGTTTCCTTATTACGCTTGTTAAAACAAGGTGTAAGTGGTCATGAACTTCTTTTTGAGAAATTACCTAAAGAATATGGTTATAATGAGTCTTTCAATAATGGATTGGCAGAAAATATAGGAGCTAGCAAAGTTTTTTATGATAATAGCTTGTCAGATTTAAAGAAAGCTCTGATTAGTGAAGTTAAAAAGATTTTTGTTTTGTCGCAAAATCAACACGCAGTAAATAGAATGTCTCTGGCATCTGTAATTAAAGATTGGTGCGATAATCTTGATGCGAAAGTGTTTGAACAATTATTTACTGACGGCACAGAAAAGTTATTGCAACTGTTTAAAACCGTTACTAATGATGAGGACACTTTTGTAGTAAGGTTAGCAAAATTAGCAACTAGTTTACGTGTTGAAGATTGGGATGAACAGACTTGCCAACGGTTTATTGAAGTTTTAAATCGTTATAAAAAGACTGCTGAGGAATTTAAAAGTAAAGATAATGTTGATGATGCAACAATTGCTAATTCCTATGAAGTTACTTTTATAGATGATGATGGTAAAACTAACGTAAAACGTTTCGATAGAGTAGAACTATCTAAACGCAGTAAACTATTGCTCAACGCAATTAATGCTGATATCGAATCAATGGGCTTTGCAATTACAGAACAAGAAAAACGCCAAGTCCTAATGGAAGTTTTAAAAAATTTATGTTAAGGAGCGAGAATTGTGGCTTATTTTGATAATGCAGCAACAACATTCCCAAAACCAGAAAGTGTTTATTCTTTTATGGATCAATTTTATAGAAGAAGTGGTGCAAATGCTGGTAGGGGAAGTTATAACATCGCACAAGAATCTAGCAATTTAATAAAAGAAACTAGAAGCTTGATACAAGAGTTATTGCATTGTCAGATAAAACAAGTAGTATTTACTCCAACTGCAACTATTGCCCTTAATATTATTATCCAAGGAGTAATTAAAAAAGGGGCTAAAAATATTTATATTAGCCCCTTTGAACACAACGCAGTAACAAGAACTTTGAATGCTTTTGAAGAAGCTGGTTGCATTAAAGTTATGCAACTTTCTGTTACTAAAGATTTGCAATACGATTTTGAAAGAATTAAATATCAATTTGATGACTGCAATCCTGATTTGGTGATTGTCAGTCATGCAAGTAACGTGATTGGTTTAGTGGCACCTGTTGAAGAGCTTTTCAATTTAGCTAAAAAATATGGTGCAACAACGTTAGCTGATATGGCACAATCTGCAGGTTTAGTAGATTGTAACGTTGGTTTAGAAAGTTTTGACTTTGCTGTTTTCGCCGGTCATAAAACTTTATACGGACCGACTGGCATTTCAGGCTTTGTAATGAAAAAAGATTTTGATTTACCAGTGGTTTTATACGGTGGCACTGGTTTTGAATCTGCTAATCAGGATATGCCACAAAGTTTACCGGAACGTTTTGAAATGGGAACTTTGAATATTGCTGGTGTAGCCGGTTTAAATGCAGCTTTGAAATGGTTCAAAGAGGCAGATATAAATGAAATTTGGAAACAAGAACAAGATAAACGTCAAAAATTATTAAGTTTATTAGACGATTACTGGTTCATAAAAGTAGTGGGAAATTATCCTAACAATAAATATGTTGGGATTGTCTCCTGCGTAATAGATGGTATCAGTAGTGACAGCGCAGGTAACATTTTTGAAAGATGCGGAATTGCGGTAAGAACTGGATTACAATGTGCTCCGTTAGCTCATAAATGTATTGGTACTTTCCCTGCTGGCACTATTAGATTTAGTGTAAGTCATTTTACTACTGAGCAAGACTTCAACGAATTAAAAGAAGCCTTAGATTTTATAGAAGATAATCTATAAGAGGATATGCTATGAGCTTGAAAGATTGTTTTATAAAAACAGAATATAGAACGTTGGTTGATAGAGTGGTACAAAACTTTTATTTGCCTTTGCTAAGTGAAGCAAAGGTGTATAAAAGAGCAGTAGGGTTTTTTTCTTCTACTTCATTGGTTGAATTATCTAAAGGTATCTCTGCATTAGCTGCTAAATGTGGGAAAATACAAATAGTTGCATCTCCTAAACTTAGTGAAGAAGATATAGAAGCTATTGCTAGAGGTTATAAAACTAGGGAAGAAGTAATAGAAAAATCGTTAATGGAACAACTTTCTGATGAGCATGAAGATTATTGCTCAATGGAACGATTGAATTTGTTAGCGAATTTAATTGCTGATGGTGTTCTTGATATACGTATTGCATACATCGAAAACGAAAATAGTATCGGTATGTATCATGAAAAATTAGGTATCATAGAGGATGAAGATGGCAATAAAGTAGCTTTTAGTGGTTCGATGAACGAATCTTTTACAGCAATGTCTCTTAATTATGAAGCAATTGATGTGTTTTGGAATTGGCACAATGATTCTGATATTGAACGTGTGATCACTAAAGAAAATGCGTTTTACTCAATTTGGAATAATAATGAACCTAATATCTGTGTTTTAGATTTTCCTAACGTCTCACAAGCTATCATAGAAAAATACAAGGTTAAAGAGCCTAACTACAATATTGATTCAGAACAATTTGGTGCAATAAAATTACCTAAAGGTGATGTGATGGGAAAAAGGATTATCAAAGGGGCGAGGATGCCTAAAGATATTTCTTTATATGATTATCAAATAGATGCAATCAGTAATTGGGTTGGTGAAAATTATTGTGGTATTTTTGATATGGCAACAGGTACAGGTAAGACTTTCACTGGACTAGGTGCTATTTCCCAAATATCTGAGGATTTAGATGATGAATTAGCTGTAATAATAGTGTGTCCTTTCCAGCACTTAGTAGAACAATGGGTTGAGGATATAGTTAAGTTTAATATAAAACCAATTATTGGTTATAGTGCATCAGAACAAAAGGATTGGAAACGCAGGTTAGAAAAAGCAGTACGAGACCAAAAACTTAGAGAAGAAAAAAGCTTTTTCTGTTTCATTTGTACGAATGCTACTTTTAAGAATTCTTTTGTGCAAGAGCAAATTAATAAAATTAAGAAGCCTATATTGTTGGTTGTTGATGAAGCGCATAATTTTGGAGCAAGTAGTTTTAAATCTTTATTAGATGATAGATTTACCTATAGATTAGCACTATCAGCAACTTTAGAACGACATATGGACGAAGAGGGGACTGCAGTACTCTATAACTTTTTCGGAAGAAAATGCATCGAATATGATTTGGAACGTGCAATTTTGGAAGAAAAGTTAACCCCCTATAAGTATTATCCTGTAATGGTATATCTAGAAGAGGATGAACTTAAAAAATATGAGGATTTATCTTACCAAATCAGTAAGAATGTTACGAAAACTAGAAATGGTAAGATAAAACTGAATAAATATGGAGAAATGTTAGCTATTAAACGTTCTAGAGTAGTCGCTGCTGCTGTTCAGAAATTAGAAGTGTTAGAAGAACTAATGCTAAATTATCAAAATGAAAAATACTTATTAGTATATTGTGGTGCGACAAACACTTTAAATATGGAAGCAGATGTTAGTGAGACAGAACCAGAAGATATAAGGCAGGTCATAGCAGTTACTAAATTATTAGGCAATAAACTGAATATGAAAGTTGCAAAATTTACTTCTGATGAGACTATAGACGAACGTAGAATTATCACAGAATATTTTAAGGATGGAGAAAACTTGCAGGCACTTGTAGCTATAAAGTGTTTAGATGAAGGTGTTAATATACCTAGTATAAAAACAGCTTTTATATTAGCAAGTACGACAAATCCGAAAGAATATATTCAAAGAAGAGGGCGTGTACTTAGAAAGTCACAAGAGACTGGTAAAGAATACGCAGAAATATACGACTTTATAACTTTACCTAGGCCGTTAGAAGATGTAACAAGTCTTACTTTGGAGGAAGCTAAAAGAGATTTATCACTTGTAAAAAAAGAGTTGATAAGAATAAAAGAATTCTCAAGGTTATGCATGAATCCAGTGACGGCAAATAAAATAATATGGGAAATATACGACAGCTACGGGTTAACTGATGAATTTGTTGAAGGAAAGGAAGATCTGTATGAATGTTAATGAAAATGCAGTTAATGAACATTCTGTAGAAATCATTAAACATAAGGTGCTCAAGCTTGTTAGTGAAAATTTAAGAACTAAGAATAAAACGAACGCTGCTTTAGTAAAAGAAATTAAAGCGTTGATTGAGGGTGAAGCAAGATGCTATTACAATCGATAAAATTAGAAAATTTTAGACAGTTTAAAGATGAGTATATTGAGTTCTCAACAAATAAGTTTAAAAATGTAACAATTATTTTCGGTGAAAATGGTACTGGTAAAACTACATTTGCACAGGCTTTCTTTTGGTGCCTGTATGGAGAAGCTGATTTTAGTGATAGGAATAATCTTTTGAATAAATCTGTTGAGATAGATATGATTCCTGGGCAAGATAAAAAGGTTGAAGTGCAATTAAAACTAAAACATGGTGTTAATGAATATACAATAAGAAGATATCAGTATTATAAAAAAGCAAATAACAGGTTAACTGCTGATAATTCTGTGTTATCTGTAACTAGAAAATCTCAAGATGGAGAAACTAAAGCACTAAAGAAAAATCCTGAAACTGAAATTAGAAAAATATTACCTAAAGAATTGGCAAGGTATTTTTTCTTTGATGGAGAACGTATTGATAAATTCAGTAAAGAAATTACAAATAATAAAAACAGTACAGATTTTAAAGAAGCTGTTACTGGTTTAAGTGGACTTCAGGCGGTACAAGAATCATTGGCTTTGTTAGATCCTAAGAAAGTAAGTTCTGTTTATGGACAACTAGATGCATCGTATGTAAGTGATTTTGCAGGGAAGATTAGTAGACTTAACGAGAAAATAGTAGCTACTAAGGAAGAAATTAATAGCATTAAAAATAGATTAAATACTATTGAAGATGATATTAAAGATGCAGACCGCGTAAAAAGGATGTTGGAAGATGAAATCAAGCAGTATGAGGAAGGTAGAAAGTTACAAGAAAAACGTGATAAATTAAATAATACTTTAACGATTGCTAAAAAAAGAAAATCCTATGCTGTTAAACAAGCTGCTGATTGTTTTAAAGATAATATGACAAAATTTTTGGGGGTTTCATTGGTTAAAGAAGCTTTGGAAATATTGGCTAAAAGCAAGTTTGGTGATAAAGATATACCTGAAATGCATTCTAAAACAATTCAATATTTGCTTAATAAAGGTACTTGTATTTGCGGTACTAGATTAGATCCAGGCACAATTCCGTATGAAAAAGTTATGGAATTGATGGATTATTTGCCGCCTCAATCTATAGGTGTTACTGTTGGACAATTTATTAAAGAATCAAAATCACTGTATGTAAAAGAAGATAAATTGTTAACAGATTTAAAAGATCATTTACGTGCAATAAGCGATGCAGAAGACAGTATTGATGATATAGAAAATGATTTGCTGGATGTAGATGAAAAATTAAATGGTGAAAATGTTAATGATAAAATCAGAACAGCAAATGGTCAGATAGCCGAAATTAGAAGAAGTATTAATAATTTGGCTATGGAAAGAAATACAAAGAATCAAAGATTAGGTCAATTGAAGGCAGACTTAAATAGGGATGAAAATGAAAGAACTCAATTGGCTGGAAATGATGATAGGAATAAGTTTATAGAATTATGTAAAGCCTATACGCAACGAGTATATACAGTTTTACACAATGAGTATCTCGTGAAAGAAGTGCATGTAAAACGTTCCTTGACGGGAGCTGTTAATAAGATCTTTAAAGAAACTTTTGACAGTGAATTTGATTTGGTAGTAGATGCAAAATATAAGATACATGCCCAAAATCCTCAAACACAAAATGAGGTTGTTTTGTCTACTGCACAAAGTATTACTGTTATATTTGCTTTTATTTGTGCAATAAACCAAATGGCTAAAGCGAATAGTGATGATGGTGATAATTATTCTGAACAATATCCTTTAGTTATGGATGCGCCTTTGTCTGCTTTCGACAAGAAACGTATAAAAGTGATTTGTGAAAAGTTACCTGAGCAAGTAGAACAAGTAATAATCTTTATTAAGGATACTGATGGTGAGCTTGCAGAGAAATATTTAGGTAATAGAATAAGTGTAAGCAGAAGATTTAAACAGCTTGATAAATTCCATACTAGTATAGTTTAAAGAGGTGATTATTAGTGTTTGATAAACAGTATAAATTTACTGGAAGCCATGCTGATATGGTAGATAAGCTTACAAAAGTGATTGATGAAGCTAATAAGACTACTCTTTTTGATTACAAATATGAAGTATATATTAATGCACCTTTGATTGGTTATTTGTTCAATAATAAAGGTACTAAGAATTATATTAAAGATCAAAAAGATGTAAATATTTTTGCTGAACAAATGATAGGTATATCTGACCAATTGAAATATATCTTGAGGTTAATTCTGTTGTTAGATAAGAATTATGAACCTGATGAGGGAAAAAGGTTGGATAAAGCTTTTAGAAAATTAGGGCAAGATTCTAAAGATTTAGAATTGTTTGATGCGTATTTATTAGGTGGGGTTGAGGTTTTGTATAAAGCTTTGATGGCAGAACCTGTTACTGATCCTGCTGAATATATAAATCGTATGTATGAATTTATAGAAGAATTTAATTTGAGGTTCAATTCAGAGATTACTAATAAAGATATATTAACATTGTGTAGTAGTGGTAATAGATAAAATGTTTCTATAAAGCTGTTTCAATGATAAATAAGAGAAGAAGGTGTTTTTTATGGCGGCACCCAAACAAGAGAAATTAGAAATTACAATTAAAGATATTTGGGATAAGAAAATCTTATTACCTGATTTTCAAAGAAAATTCATTTGGACAGAAGAAGAAATGCAACGTAATTTAGTTGCATCTGTATTGGCTAAAATGCCAGTAGGAAGTATATTGTTACTGAAGTCTGCTAATGCAGATGAATATTCATGTAAGTTGTTAGGAGCAAGAGCTCCTTTGAATCAAAATGAATTACCGGATGGAGAAGTTAATTTTTTGTTGGATGGACAACAAAGAATGACAGTGTTAACCAATGTTTTCTCTGATGTTGTTTTTCAATCTAATAAACAAGTTAGTAATTTAGTATCACCAAGTGCACTTAAAAGGAGATTTTTCTTATTATTACCGAAATTAGATAATAATGATGAGGATTTGTATGGTCTTAAAAAGCTAATATTTCCTATGGAGTCAGCGAATGCAGAAGAACCAGAATTTTTAACTTCTGATGTATTACCATATGTAAAAGTAATAAGTTTCAACGTAAGTACAGACTATGGTAAAAGCTATTATCCATACAATACAAGCAGTACCAGAAATACTGATTTGAAAGATTTTTGTGTTGGAAATGACACAAATTGGTATTATATACCGTTATTTTTGTTAGTTCCAGTTGCTAGTACACATAGGAATATTTCATTACTTGGGGATATAATTGAAGAAATTTCTAAATCTACGGTAGATGCGCATGTGACATCTTTCGGGGATAAGATTAGTGTCATGACTAAAGAAGAGAAAGAAGATTATATTAGAAAAAATATATCTTTAGAATCATACGAGTATCACTTTAATGATGGGATAAGTGATGAAACTAATGAAGAAATAATAGAAAAATTTAAAGTAGCCTTATCTGAACAGGCTGCACATTGGAAAACACAAATGAAAGAATATCTGTCTTCTTGTGTTAATGATATTAGTCTAGGTCAAATAATACTTGAAAAGTCACAAAGGGCTAGGGCAATTGATGTTTATGAAAATTTAAATCGTGGTGGAGTAAGTTTGGATATATTTGATTTAGTTAGTGCTAGAGTAGGTCAGGTTTCAACAGAGTCGCTCAGCGCTAGAGTAAAATGTTGTATTCAAAATGGTTCTAGTTACACGAATATAAATGATATCTTTGCATCGGCAGTTGTGGCAAGTGATTTCATAAAGATTAATACTAATAATGAATATCACGCATCTGAAAAATTGGGTTGCTATGATGAAAATAATGACAATATTAGTGGTCATTATTTGAATGCTTTTTTGAATGTATTAACATTACTTAGTTTTATGCCTAATTTGACTAGGGAAGAATATACTTTGGATTTAATAAAAAAACCTAAAAAATTAGCTCTAACAGCACACCAAATTGATGGTAATTGTGAGTTGGCTTGTAAAGCTATAGATAGAGCATGTTTTTTCTTGCAAAGTAGGTGTGGGATTAGAAAAATAAGTGAAGTTAATTATGTGCTTATGATAACTGTTATAGCATATGTGTTGAGTGATGATAGATGTTTTAATGGTTCAAAAAACAAACAGATTTTTAATCTGTTAGAAGCATGGTATTGGAGTAGTATTTTTGCTGGACATTATAACAGTGACCAAAATCAGGTGATGATACAAGATTTAAATCACTTAGTACAAAATGTTTTAGATATTTTAGCTAATAACAATACAGATATTACTTGGGTACAAAATCTAAAAGATGATATATTTAAGATCAAAGGTTTCTCTGATAAGGATATGCTGATGCTGAAAGATGTTTCGAATAACGGTATTCCCAAAACAATACTTAGCAATGCTATATGTCAATATTACTTGAGTAAAGGTTATGTGGATTTAGTTAAAATAGGTAATGATGAAACAATGCTGACTGTATTTTCTTATGTAGCAGATGATTTAGAAATGCATCATGTGATACCACTAGGTTCGGCAAATACTATTGGCACTTCCTCTAAAACTTTACGTAGTGATAAAAAGCATTTTTTGAATTCACCTTTAAATTACCTGTATATAACAGGAGCCACTAATAATTATATTTCAAGTAAATCATTGGCTGAATATGCACAGTTAATACCTGTCAGCGCTAGGTTAAGTAATGTTGGGTTTGTAACTACAAATATTACAAGTAATTCAACAGACAATGAACGTAAAGAGGCATTAGAACAAAGATTTGAAGTAGTTAATAGTAATGTTCAACAGTATGTTAGTGGTTTACTATACTCACTTAGTGTGTAAACAGTATAAAAGTTATTTGTATAAAGGGTGTCTGTCATAATTTGAGCCCACCGCTATGTCAAGTTTGGGGCTGGCGCTATACCGTTTTGGGGTTTAGCTATGTCAAAATTTAAGCCTAGTGCTATACCATTTTGGGGTTGGGCATTATAAAGATGAATGGTCAAG
>JBGVIJ010000020.1:0-26517 GCA_045123075.1 Phascolarctobacterium sp.
ATATTTCATAAATACCTACTTATTTTTGCGCTTCCATTTTTCAAACGGGGCTGAACTAAAAATCAGCAAGTTTTTTTTGTTTATCAAAATAAAATAAAATGTTAACTTTTTTTTGTTTGTTAAAATAAGAAAAATACACTACTCTATCCACTTTATCGAAACGCTGGAAAGCAAAAAACTTTGCTTCTTTCATATTGCCAAAATTCGCACGCAATTGTTTTTTGAGATTTTCAAATGCTTTTTCATTAAGTTTTGCTTTTAAATTTGCATTAAACCCTGCACTTACTTGCCCAAAAGCAGGTACTGGTTCGCCGTCAATGGAATCCAAAATTTTTTCAGCAACCAGTAATTGTTTACCTAATACTTTATGGTCATCTGCCGCAAAACTTACGGAACAAACCATCATCATGCAAGATACCATTAACATTACTAAAAACTTTTTCACAAGTAGCACCTCCATCTTGTTTTAGAAATCATGACCACCCGTCAAACGGGTGGTTTGACGACGGGCTATAAGCCCTTAATACTAGCCAGCGCCTCAAGACGCTGGCTTTCTCTTTATTCAAGCCACACTGCACTTTACTCTTTTGCCGCCCCTGTCAGGGGCGTTTTTATTACTTATCTACCCTTAAAAGGGTCTTCGTACTCTCGTACACTTAATTTATCTAATGCCATATCGTGTTTTTCTTGTTCTTCTATGTATTTCTTTATCGTTGCTTCATTAAGTCCCACTGTAGACACATAATACCCTTCTGCCCAGAAATGTCTGTTCCCAAACTTGTACTTTAAATTTGCATGCTTGTCGAACATCATCAATGCAGATTTTCCTTTTAAGTATCCTACAAATGTTGATACTGCAATTTTAGGAGGAATACTTACTAGTAGATGAACATGGTCTGGCATCATATGCCCTTCTATGATTTCCACACCTTTGTACGAGCATAACCTTTTAAAAAATTCTATTAGACTTTCACGATATTGATTAAATATAATTTTTCGTCTATACTTTGGGGTGAATACGATATGGTACTTGCACAACCATTTTGTATGAGACAATTCATTTGTTTTATTAGCCATAATGAGTCATTCCTTTCTTTGCAATAGTGACTTGAACACTTGCTATTGTAAAAGGAATGACTCATTTTTTGTATAACAATCAATGCGCACCCGCATAGCGGGTGGTTCTGTGTTTCGCACGCTACCGTGCTCAACAGGGTAAACCCACATAATAAGAGGCGGATATAATATCCGCCTCCCATTAAGCTATATTAAATTAACTACTTATAAGCGATTTATACAACTATGATTATTTAACCATTTTTGCATGTCTTGCAGCTTGCGCTTTTACAGCAGCTTCTTCTTTAGCTTTCTTTTCAGCCAGAGCTTTTGCTACTTTTGCTTTCGCAGCTTTTTCTTTTTCAATTTGAGCAATTTTTTCGGGAGATCTATGACCAAACTTCCAAGTAGCACCAACGCCGCCCATGTATTCATCGCCAGCACCGGATACGCTCAAGCTTACCATAAAGTCTTTATGCGGATAGTGGAAGAAGCCCAATGCCATACCAGTTTCACCACGATAATGACCAAGGCTCATCGCGAATTCAGAAGGAGCTGCCGGGTCATACCCCATAGTACGCAAGTTAGCGATAGCTGCGGACATAGCACCAACTTTATCCAAACGGTCTTCTACTCTATCAATACGGTTATCGATACGAGCAACTTCATCACGACGGATTGCAGCTTCAGCATTAATTGCACCTACGGCAGTGCCACCAGCATTAGCTTTCAGTTCATCATCAATTTCTTCAACATTACCGAGTTCAGACAATTTGATAGAATCAGCAAGAGCAGGATCGCCAATGGAAACATCATCACCACTAATATATACGGAGTTCAAACCAACTTTGATGCCACCATCATATACAAATACTTGATTTTTAGAACCTTCATTAAAATAAGTACCCTTATCATCAGCAGTAATATCACGCAATTTACCCTTATTCACGTTGATTGCTGCTTCATTAGATTCAATGCTTGCTTTATTTGCTGCAATTGCATCAGCATTATTGTTGATGGCAGCTTTATTAACATTGATTGCTGCTTCATTAGAAGCGATGCTGTTACCAAGAGCATTGTCTGCTGCTTCACGAGCTGCTGCTTCAGCATCAATGTTTGCTTGCAAAGTATTATCAGACGCAATACGAGCTTCTTCCTCTACTTTAAGAGCATTATCCAAAACACCAATTGCTTGAGTAATGGTAGAACCATCAGCTACATAATTAGAAGCACCTGCGCCTGGAGTAAAATCTCTGTCTCCGATTGCAGCAGTATTAGCATCAATCTTAGTATCTTGGGCATCATTAACAGCACCAAGAGCAGTAATTGCAGTATTAAGGTTAGTAATAGAGTTTTTATTGGTATCTATTTGATTTTGTAAGTTTGTATCAGCAGTAGTGCGTGCGGTTTCTTCAGCGGTAATCTTGCCTTCTAATTCAGTTTTATCTGCTGCTTTCAGATAATCGGCTTCAATTGCTGCGATATCATTTGCATTTTCAGTAATTTGATTTTGCAATTCAGTTTTATCTGCTGCTTTCAGGTAGTCGGAGTTGATTGCCGCGATTGCACCACCAACATTAACACCACCAACAGTCAAATCATGTTTAATATTAACAGCATTAAATTCTGCAACGTCGCCAAATACACCAGAAACAGTTTGACCAGCAAAAGCAGAATCATCAGTAGGATCAAAAATTACGGAACCAACAGTTACACCATCAAAACTTTGTTCCGCCCAAGCCGGAGAAGCTGCGTATAACCCAACCATAGTGCTCATGCACAACGCAATTGCTAAAGCTTTCTTATTTGTTCTTTTCAACATAGTAGTCACCTTCCTTGTTTACTGCTCGTTGTTCAATTAAGTTATTAGTTAAATTAAGACAAGGACAATAGTATCTTTTTATGGTGACCACCCCCATGTATACCTTACTTAGTATCAATCATCTAGTATCGCGTACAATATTACACTCGTCGTTTAGTTGTCCACGCTACTGTAACCAAGTTTTAGAAACACAAATCTTTTTGTATTTCCATTTAACTCTATCGTTATTATACCACTCTTGTCCCCCCCTACAAGACACTTCGTAGAAATATTCTCTTCTTTCTTACTTCCTGCCCGAAGTGACTTTATGATGTTCGCATAAACTGTTACTTCGTCATTCGTTACTGCTTCATCGTTTGTTAGCAATTTGTTAGCAATACTGAGAATTACTTTAGAATCTACTTAAAAAATACAAAAACTAATATACAACTAAAACAGTTTCATATAGCACAAAAAGCCCCGCTCTATTCAGAACGGGGCTTAACTAATATCACTCTCTTTAATCATCAATGGTCAGATTTCAAGCCTGCACCACACATGGTAATGAGACAATCTTCCGCTGTTCCGTACAGTTCACAATAGTGCAAGTACGCTGCGTAGTTTGCTGCGGTAGTATGCTCGCAGTAAATGCCTTTTTGAGCCAAGGCAGCACGCGCTTCCATAATTTTATCTTCGGGAGCATGTACATATTTAATGTTGTATTTATGAGTAAGACGCAAAATTTCTTCCCCACGCATGGGTAAGCCAATAGCGATACCTTCTGCAATTGTGGGAATAGGAGTAACTTTTGCAGGTGTAGCTTCACCACGTTCCGCAGCTTGGAGGAGAGGGTCACAGTTTTGACTTTGCAAGGCGATAATTTTAGGCATTTCTTCAATAACGCCACTTGCCAATAAATGTTCCAAAGCGTAAATCGCACCTAAGAACAAGGTACCATTACCAACAGGAATAATGATATGCTTGGGCATACGTTTTAATTGTTCAAACACTTCATAAATATAGGTTTTTGTGCCTTCGTAAAAGTACGGGTTATAAACGTGGTTAGCATAATAACAACCATCGGTATCTACCTTACCCCTACATACATCTGCGCAATGGTCACGGCTACCAGGAACAACAGTGCAAGTAGCACCATGAGCACGAATCATATCAATTTTACCGGGAGAAGTTCCTTCCGGAACAAAGATTTCGCATTTGATACCAGCTTTGCCAGCATAAGCAGCAACACTGTTACCAGCATTACCACTGCTATCTTGCACAACGTAATCAACACCAATAGCTTTACAGTGAGCAATAAGCACAGCAGCGCCACGATCTTTAAAAGAAAGCGTGGGCATAAAGTAATCCATTTTCAGGAGCACATTTTCATCAAGGCGTACAACGGGAGTCATGCCTTCGCCCAAAGAAATGTCTTTCCAACCATCGCCTTCCACTGCCATAAATTTACGATAGCGGAACATGCTCCATTCATCACGGTCAATATCATCTAAAGAAAATTTAGGGGGAACATAATCTAAATTCCACAAGCCACCACAATCACATTTTGCTTGGCGAGTGGTAGTAGGCGCTTTCTTACCACATTTAGAACAAATATAATCCATGCTTCTTCCTCCTTATAAAACAAGGCTGCCACGCAAATTTGCGAGCAGCCTATATTCTACTTATTCTTCTACATCGTCAGCTTGAGCAACTGCTTTTTTACCAACGCTGTTAAGCTTTTGGATTTCAAAGAGAACGGAGTCCCTATTAGTTGCCAAAGTTTTCAAATCTTCGCTGAGACGGGTTTCAAAGAATTCCAGCATATTATCAACATATTGCAATGCTTCCAATTTAGTTACGTTAGCAAAATCTTCAGCTTCTGCTTTAACTTCTTCTTGATAACGCAACGCATTAGCTTTAATTTCTTCAGCAATTGCACTTGCTTCTTTAACGATTTCTTCTTGTTTAATCATGCGTTCAGCTTCTGCTTCGGCAATCGCTACAATACGTTCAGCTTCTGCTTTTGCTTGTTCAATGATGCGGTCAGCATCTTCGTAAGCTTTGTTAACAATGCTTTTTTGTTCTTCCAAAACTTGGCTAGCATTGCGCACTTCTTTAGGGATAGCTGCTTTCAACTCGTCCAAAGCATCTGCCAAATCGTTTGCCTCAATAATAACTTTATCAGTAAGAGGAATACGATTAGCTTCGGTAACTAAATTGTAGATATCCTCAAAAATTCTGTCCAAGGTCACACTGGTATTGTTACGTTCAATCATTTTCAAAACCTCGCTTTTTAATCAACCTTGTTTTGCTGCGATATGTTTACGAATACGTTCTTCAACACATTCAGGTACCAAATCTTTCAAAGGACCACCAAACGCCGCCAATTCACGTACGCCGGAAGAACTTACGAAAGAGTATTTTGCATTGGTCATAATGAAAACGGTTTCCAGTTTAGGGTCAATTTGTTTAATTAAAAGTGCACGTTGGAATTCGTATTCAAAATCGGTAAACGCACGCAAGCCTCTTACGATAACAGGAGCATCTTCTTTTACACAAAATTCGTTGAGCAGACCGGAAAAGCTAGTTACACGCACATTAGGAATATGCTTGGTAGCAAGCTTAATCATCTCTACCCTTTCTTCCATACTGAACATGGATTTATCTTTAGTAGGGTTATAAAACACGCTGATGATAAGCTCATCAAACATAGTACTAGCTCTTTCAAAAATATCAATATGACCTCTAGTTACGGGGTCAAAGCTACCGGAACAAACTGCTCTACGCATTTGGGTAGACCTCCTAAAAAACTTCTTCAGTATATTTTATCACACAAAAGGAAATTTAGCACTAATCTTGTGCGATATTTTCCCTATTGTAATACACAAAATCCACTATGGTTTCGCCGTACTTTTCACTACGCACCAGTTCAAAAGCAGCAGGCATATCTTCCACTACTTCATGAACAGCACGTTCCACTACAAGATAACCACCGTGGTTTAAGATAGGATAAGTATTCAAAGCGTTGATAATCTTTGCAATCCATCCTTTGTTATACGGAGGATCACAAAAAGCAAAATCAAAAGTTTTACCTTGTTTATAAAGGCGTTCAATGACATTTACAGCGTTGCCTTTGATGACATCGCAGTCTTTAGCAGCCCTGCACTTAGTAATATTTGCTTGCACCAGACGCAAGCTTTCCTTGCTTTCGTCAATAAAAGTAATACCTTCCGCACCACGGCTCCAGCTTTCCAAACCAAGGTTACCGGTTCCTGCAAAAAGGTCCAATACTTGGGTGCCAATAATCTTACTACCAATAATATTGAAGACAGATTCCTTCACTCTATCCGCAGTAGGACGCACGTCAAAATTCTTTGGAGTTGTAAGTTGCAAGCCTCTTGCTCGGCCAGTAATAATCCTCATTGGGAGCTCCCATCTATTGTAAAAATGTTGTGAAAAATATTCCAAATGTAATTTTAACCGCTAAACTCTTTCTTGACAAGTGCAAATATACAGCAAAAAGCCCTTGAAGCTAAGCTTCAAGGGCTCATTAATTCGTGAATTATTCACCTTTAGCAATGACTTGTTTGCCGTTGTAGTAACCGCATTCAGTGCAAACACGGTGCGGCATTTTCATTTCGTGACATTGCGGGCATTCAACCATGCCAGGTACAGTCAGTTTCCAGTTAGCGCGGCGAGAATCGCGACGTGCTTTGGACATTTTTCTCTTAGGTACTGCCATTTCTCAATACACCTCCTCAGTGCTATTAAGTAAATTTAATTTTTGATGAATTGCTTTAATGCCGCCAGCCTCGGATCAACAGAAACCTTGTCACATCCGCAGTCCCCATCATTAAGATCAGCACCACATACTGTGCACAGTCCCTGACAATCTTCTTTACACAGAGCTTGCATAGGCTCTGCAAGCAGCAGGCTTTCACGAAGCGGTTCCGTTATATCAAGAACGTCCGAATCGTACACAAAAGCATCTTTTTCGATATTATCAGCGCTTGCCGGATAAAACTTCTCCAAGACTTCTGCTTTTGTAACAGCCGTAAACTCTTTCAGGCAACGCCCGCAAGTGCGACGCACCTGCGTACTCATTGTAGCCTCCAGGAGCAATACGTCACCGGCGTTACTTATGCAACCTTCAGTCCTAACATCACCAAGAATTTCAATTTCTTGAGGAGAAATCTCCAGTTCATCAGGAGTCAAGTCAAAGTTGAAAGTTTTTTGGCCGACCAGTCTTTTTTTGATTTCTGCGACATTTACTTTAATCATATTTCAATTTCACCAATCGTTACAATTATATACACCTAAGGCTTCTTTGTCAAGCAAAACATCTTAACAAGAAGAAAAATTCAGGCTTATAAATCTTTGCAAATACGCTTGGTATCACGAGCAATTACAAGCTCTTCGTTGGTAGGAACTACGAAAATTTTGGTTCTTGCACGTTTCACGCTAATCTCTCTTGCTTTGCCACGAATCTTGTTCAATTCGGGATCAATGCGAGTACCGAGGAACTCCAAGCCGTTACAAATTTTTTCACGCATGAAAGGAGAGTTTTCACCCAAGCCTGCAGTGAAGACGATAGCATCAACGCCACCCATGGCAGCAACGTAACCGCCAATATATTTTCTAACTTTGTAAGCAAAAATATCAATCGCCAGTTGGCTACGTTCGTCGCCATTATTAGCAGCATGTTCCAAATCACGGAAGTCACTGGACAAACCGGAGATACCCAAGATACCGCTTCGACGGTTCAAGAAATTATCGATTTGTTGCGCATCCATATGTTCTTTTTCCATCAAGAAAGGAATAATTGCCGGATCAATCTCCCCACTACGAGTACCCATGATAAGGCCTTCAAGCGGAGTGTAACCCATACTGGTGTCAACAGATTTACCATATTTAATTGCAGTCAGGCTAGCACCATTACCCAAGTGACAAGTAATGATACGCAGGTCACTCATGTGCTCGCCCATCATTTCGGCAGCTCTTTGAGCTACATAACGGTGAGAAGTACCGTGGAAGCCATAACGACGCAATCCATATTTTACATACATTTCGTAGGGCAAACCATAGAGGAATGCAGTTTTAGGCATGGTTTGATGGAACGCAGTATCAAATACTGCAACTTGCGGAACATCAGGCATAAGTTCCATACAAGCGCGAATACCATGCAAGTTAGGCGGATTGTGGAGCGGTGCAATTTCGCAGCACGCTTCGATACCAGCGATAACATCAGAGTTGATGAGCATACTATCAGTAAAGCGTTCGCCACCATGTACTACGCGATGACCTAC
This sequence comes from Phascolarctobacterium sp., assembly GCA_045123075.1. GTDB lineage: Bacteria > Bacillota > Negativicutes > Acidaminococcales > Acidaminococcaceae > JAHHUH01. The sequence continues at coordinate 8,164 of JBGVIJ010000020.1, forward strand.
CGCGTTGATTTCACTCATCTTTTTGATTACGCCATGGTTCTCATCAGTAAGAGCATCAATAACCAATTGAATGGCAACCTTATGGTCAGGGATTTCAGTATTAATGTCAACGGTTTCATCACTACCAGAGGTATGTTTCAAAACAGAACCGTCCATACCAATACGTTCAACAAGACCTTTAGCCATAACGCTTTCTTTTGTCATATCAATAAGCTGGTACTTAAGGGAAGAGCTACCACAGTTTACAACAAAAACAATCACGATAAGCCTCCATAATAAAAATTTTGGCAGATGACGCCAATCAGCTATGCAATAGTATACACTATAGAAATACTATTGCATAGCAAAAAATTTGAACAAGTAATTACAAAAGTAAATTACACCAAATTATGCTATAATTACCTTAAGAAATTAGTTAAGGAGAACATCATGCAAGCAGTTGGCATCGTCGCTGAATACAACCCCTTCCATAACGGACATCTACATCATTTGCAGGAAACAAAAAAATTAACTAACTTACCCGTCATTGCAGTTATGAGTGCAAGCTTCATGCAACGTGGCGAACCTGCCTTCATGAACAAATGGCAAAGAGCACGGCTCGCCGTAGAAAACGGTGTCGATTTAGTGCTTGAACTACCCGCGACCTTCTCCTTGCGTAGTGCGGAATTCTTCGCCCGCGGCGCAGTAAATATTTTAAAAGCTACAGGTTGCGTTACAAGACTCTCCTGCGGCGTAGAAAATCCCACCACAAATTTCGTAGAGCTTGCTAAAATCGTAAGCAGTACAAATTTTAAGGCTACTCTCCAAAAATTTTTAGACGAAGGCTTGCCCTATGCAGAAGCTTACGAAAAGGCACTGCAAATTTTGGCAAAGACTTCTAAATTAAACACTCCTAACGACATTCTCGCTTTGGAATATTCTAAAGCCTTACAAGCTACAAATATCACTCCCCTCTTTGTTCAAAGGGAAGCAGCTAACTATAATGATGAAAATATTGAAGGAACAATCGCCAGTGCTACTGCCATCCGCAAAGCCTTCTTGGAAAATAACGTGGACTCCTTGAAAAAAGCAGTCCCTGAAAACGTATGGCAAGCTTTAGAAAACCACGAAACCATAAACGAAAAGCTTCTGTGGAATTTAGTAAGCTACCGTCTGCGTTTACTTACACCCTCCGAAATCGCAAGCCGCAGTCAATGTACGGAAGGCTTGGAAAATTTATTGAAGCAAGCAGCCAACTGTACTAATTTGGAAGAAGCAGTAACCTTATGTAGCAATAAGCGCTACCCTGCAACAAGAATACGCAGGCTTTTCATGCAGTTACTCCTTGATAAGGAACGTTGCTACTTGGAGCAAGAAGAACCTGCCTATCTTAGAGTGCTTGCCTTCAACGATGTGGGGCGTCAATTACTGAAAGTAATGAAAGTGACATCAACCTTGCCACTCCTTACCAAGCTTGGAAAAAATCCTACTAACGGTCAAAGTTTAACCTTTGCCCAACAATTAGGCCTGGAACTTGCCGCAAGCGATGTACTCGCACTTTTACAAAAAGCCCCTGCACCAATAGGCAGTGACTTTTTAAACTCTCCTTACTATTACCAAAACAAATAAGAGCAAGAGGCTACGCCTCTTGCTCTTTTATTTATTGTTCTGCATTTAATTTTACAATTTCATACATCCAACGAGCAGTTCCAAATAAATCGTCTTCTTTCAGGTACTCCTCGGTAGTATGCACATTGCTCATACCGGTAGCCAAAAGTGCGCAGGGCAAACCATAACCGCAAAGGAAGTTACCATCACTGCAACCACCAGTAGTTTTCAGTTCAGGTTTAAGTCCCATTTTTTCTGCAGCAAGTTCAGCCAGCTTCACACATTTGTGGTCAGTAGGCACTGCAACTGCAGGACAACCTTCGTGGACTTCAAATTCAACTTTACCACCTTGGCTAGTTACAACATCAGTAATCAATTTGATGGTATCGTCTTTTAATTTTTCCAAACCTTCTACATTCAAGGAACGCATATCAATCACAAACTTAGCTTCCGGACAAACAACGTTAGTACCAACACCTGCATTGAACAAACCAACGTTAAAGGTAGTTTCTTTATCAATACGTCCGTAAGCAGGAAGTTTGCTCAAAGCATCTGCCGCAAGCATAATAGCATTTACACCTTCTTCAGGCGCTATACCTGCATGAGCAGCTTTACCAGTTACTTTTACGAAAATATCATACAGTTTAGGAGCAGCATAGGTAATTTCACCAATATCGCCACCAATGTCAAGGCAATAACCAAAATCAGCTTTGATGCGTTCTTTTTCCATATTAACAACGCCCAAGCAACCAATTTCTTCGCTAACGGTAAAAAGCAGTTGAATATCGCCATGAGAAACGCCGTCTTCTTTGAGAGCACGCACAACTTCCAGCATTGCAGCAACGCCAACCTTGTCGTCACCACCAAGTGTAGTAGTACCATCACTATAAAGCACGCCGTCTTTACGAACTACATTGGTGCCGGTGGTAGGAGCCACGCTATCCATATGAGCTTCGAAGAAAAGTACGGGAGCAGTAGGAACGTTGCCTTTTACATAAGCCCATACATTACCACAGGTGCCACCAGTTTTTTCATGCACATCGTCCATTTCAGCTTCAATACCCATTTGGCGCAGCTTTTTCATAATAAGTTCTGCTTCTTGTTTTTCATCTTTACTGGGGCAAGGAACGCTTACCAGCTCGATAAACTCGTTTATTAATCTTTCTTTATTTAACATTATAGTCACCTCTATAAATTAACCCTCCCACTCAATCAAGCAGGAGGGTTTCAAATTTTATTCTACGGTTACAGATTTCGCGAGATTTCTCGGTTTATCTACGTCACAGCCGCGAGTCAATGCTGCGTAGTAGGAAAGCAATTGCAACGGCAATACAGCCAAGAGCGGTGCGTGATATTTACCGGTTTTCGGAATGTAGATAACGTGATCAGCATATTTAGCTAAGGAAGTATCGCCTTCGAAGCCAATAGCGATAACCACTGCTTCACGAGCTTTAACTTCTTGAAGATTGCTCACGGTTTTGTCGTAAACAACTTCTTGGGTAGCAAGTACGATTACAGGAACACCGGAAACGATAAGTGCCAAAGTACCGTGTTTCAATTCACCTGCAGCATAAGCTTCTGCGTGAATGTAAGAAATTTCTTTCAGTTTCAACGCACCTTCAAGAGCTACAGCGTAGTCAAGGCTACGACCCAGGAAGAAGGCATCTTCACAGCTACCGTATTCACGAGCGAATACTTTAATTTGGTCAACGTTTTCCAACATTTTGTGGATTTGTTCAGGAATGGAAGCCAAACCTGCAACAAGTTCTTTAGCATAATCTTCTGCCAAAGTGTTGCGCAAACGACCAACATAGATAGCAAGCATCAGCATTGCTAAAAGTTGGGTGGTGTAAGCTTTAGTGGAAGCAACAGCGATTTCAGGGCCTGCGTAGGTGTAAACTACTTGGTCTGCTTCACGAGCAATGGAAGAACCTACTACGTTAGTTACGCCCAAAGTTCTTGCACCAAGACGTTTAGCCTCACGAAGTGCTGCCAAAGTATCACTGGTTTCACCAGATTGGCTGATAACAATGCACAAGCTGTTACCATCAACCAGCGGACTACGATAACGGAACTCGCTGGCAATATCCACTTCAACGGGAATGCGAGCCAATTGTTCCAAATAGTATTTACCAACAATACCTGCGTGGTATGCAGTACCGCAAGCTACGATGAAGATTTTATTAATACCTTGCATTTCTTCCGGAGTCCAGTTCAGTTCAGGGAAAGCAATGGTATTTTCTTCAGCGTTAACACGGCTAGTCATGGTGTCACGCATAGCTTTCGGTTGTTCGTAAATTTCTTTCAACATGAAATGTTCGAAACCACCTTTTTCAGCAGCTTCTGCATTCCAGTTAACTTCAAATACTTTTTTGTTAATGGGAGTGCCATTAATATCTTGAACCCATACGCCGTCTTTAGTAACGGTAGCAATTTCGCCATCGCTCATGATGAAAGTACGACGAGTATGATTAATGATTGCAGGAATGTCGGAAGCGATAAAGTTTTCACCTTCACCCAAGCCAATAACTAACGGGTTATCTTTTTTGGTGCAGATGATTTTGTCTTGTTCAGCTTCGCACATAAATACCAAGGAATAAGAGCCTTTGATTACTTTCAATACTTTTTTAACGGTGCTTTCCATGTCGCCGTCAAACAAATCTGCCATCAAGTGAGCAACTACTTCGGTATCAGTATCAGAAGTAAATTCTACGCCTTTAGCAATTAATTCTTCTTTAAGTGCCAAATAGTTTTCGATAATGCCGTTGTGAACAACAACAAATTTGCCGCTACCGTCAGTATGGGGATGGCTGTTACGATCCGCCGGACGACCATGGGTTGCCCAACGAGTATGACCAATACCCATTACGCCTTCAGGCATATGCCCTTCCAATTTTTGACGAAGTGCATCCAAACGGCCAACGCATTTTTCAACACGAACTTGACCTTTTTCCAATACAGCAATACCTGCGGAGTCATAACCGCGGTATTCAAGTTTGCTCATACCATCAAGCAGGAAGGGAGCAGCTTGGTTGGAGCCAATATAACCAACGATACCACACATTAGATAGTATCCTCCTTAAATTTATTACCATTCTGCCGCTGAAATTTTCTCTCTATTGTTACCAACAGGCTTTGTATCCAGCTTACAGTTTGCAGCTAACTGAGAGGCATCCGCTGACTAATCGACGACCTCTATCCTCGTCCACCGCTTTCAAAAAGCGGCACATGCGCTAAATCACAAGGTGTTAAAAACACGCAACAAACCGCGCAAGCTGGTTAGCTCCCGCGGTCTATCATTTGTGACTAGTATTATAATACTATACTATTAAGTTTAGGTCAACAAAGTGAAAAATATTTGTACTTATGCTAATTCCTTAACAACAACTTCAGCGATTGCTTCAGCAATTTGTTCCAAGTATTCTTGTTTAGGGCCTTCTGCCATAATACGGATTAAAGGTTCAGTACCGGAAGCACGTACCAAGATTTGACCATTATCGCCCAATTCTTCTTGATATTTTGCAATTACATCTTTGATAGCTTGGTTTTCTTCCCAACCATTTTTATCAGCAACACGTACGTTCACAAGAATTTGCGGGAACTTAGTCATTACCTTGCCCATTTCAGACAAAGTTTTATTATTTTTAACCATGGAGCACAGTACTTGCACAGCAGTCAAGATACCGTCGCCAGTTTTAGCAAATTCAGAGAAGATGATATGACCGGATTGTTCACCGCCCAAGCTGTAATCATGTTTGAGCATTTCTTCCAATACATATCTATCACCTACACCGGTTTTAACAGTTTTACCGCCAGCGTCTTTCATTGCTTTGTGCAAACCAACATTACTCATAACGGTAGTTACAAGCATATTATCATTCAGTTTGCCTTGTTCCATCAATTCCAATGCACAAAGGAGCATAATTTGGTCACCATCAAGAACTTCGCCTTTTTCGTCTACGATAAGGCAACGGTCAGCGTCACCATCATTAGCAACACCAACATTAGCGCCAACTTCTACAACTTTTGCTTGCAATGCCTCCAAATGAGTAGATCCACAACCATCGTTGATATTGATACCGTTAGGTTCATTGAAAATGGTAATTACTTCTGCACCTAAACCACGGAGTATTTCCGGGGCAATTTCGCTGTTAGCGCCATTGGAACAGTCCATAACTACTTTCAAGCCATCCAATTTAACATAAGCAGTTTTCAAAATATGGTTAATGTATTTTTCTGCCAAACCATATTCGTAAATTACAGTACCAACACTGGAACCTCTTACTGCTTGGCTGTAATCGATAGGAGCTGCTACAATGTCAGCAATTTCATCTTCTACGGCATCAGGCAATTTATGACCGGTTTTGGAGAAGAATTTAATACCATTATCTTCAAAAGGATTGTGAGAAGCAGAGATTACTACGCCTGCATTAGCGTTAACTTCAGAAGTCAAGAAGGAAACTGCGGGAGTAGGCATTACACCCAAAATGTGAGCATTACCACCAGCAGCACAGATACCTGCTGCCAATGCACACTCCAGCATAGGACCACTGCGACGAGTATCGCGACCAATAATAATTTTAGGACTGGGCACTTCTCTACCAAAATATTTTGCCGCAGCATAGCCTAATTTAAAAGCCAGCTCCGGATTTAATTGTACATTTGCTACACCGCGTACACCATCAGTACCGAATAAACGAGCCATTCAAACACCCTCCACACAAATTTATTAAATCTTAGCGAATCTTTTCATAATTGCACGCGCAACATGATATCCATCAAGTGCTGCGCTCATAATTCCGCCTGCATACCCTGCACCTTCACCACAAGGATATAAAAGGTCATGAGTTTCAGAAACGTAAGTAAGTTTATCACGCACAATACGTACAGGAGCAGAAGTTCTAGTTTCCACACCAGTTAAAAGTGCGCCGCCGTCATTATAACCGGCAATTTTTCTACCAAAATCAGTAATGCCTGCTCTTAAAGTATCGCATACATAATTAGGCAATACTTTAGTTAAATCACAGGGAGTAATTCCCGGACGATAAGTAGAAGCTACCAAGCTACTTACGTCGGGGATAGTACCTTTCAAGAAGCTGGCAAAATTTTGAGCCGGAGCGTAATAATTACTACCACCTGCTGCATAAGCCAATTGCTCATATTTGCGTTGGAACTCAACGCCATCTAAAGGAGCATTGCCAAAATCTTCAGCACTTACATTAACAACTAAAGCACTGTTAGCTACACCGCTATCACGGTTATACATACTCATACCGTTTACTACTACGCCCCCACTTTCGGAAGCAGCAGCAACTACTAAACCACCAGGACACATGCAGAAAGAATACGCAGTTCTAGTTTTATCAGAAGTATGATAAACGAGAGCATAATCCGCCGCACCAAGAAGTTTATGTCCGGCAAAAGTACCATATTGAGCTCTGTCAATTAATTCTTGAGGATGCTCAATACGCACGCCAATAGCAAAAGGTTTACTTGTAATACCAATACCTTTCGCCGCAAGCATTTTATAAGTATCGCGAGCACTATGTCCGCAAGCCAAAACTACTGCACCTGCAGCAATCTTTTCGCCATTAGCAAGTACTACACCTGTTACAGCATTATTATTGATAATAAAATCAGTAACGTGAGCTTCATACATAATTTGCCCACCGTAAGCAACAATCTGTTTACTGATACCGGTTACCATGGCACGCAGTTTGTCAGTGCCAACGTGGGGTTTATGTTCCCACAAAATATTTTCCGGCGCACCTGCAGCAACGAAGGTTTCTAAGATATCCTTCATCACAGGGTCATTAACGCGAGTTGTCAGCTTGCCATCAGAGAAAGTTCCTGCACCGCCCTCACCAAACTGCACATTGGAAGCAGTGTTAAACGCACCGGTTTTCCAGAAGTTTTGCACATCTGCTACCCTTTGAGCAACAGGTTTACCACGTTCTAAAAGTAAAGGTTTGTAACCATACTTAGCAAGTTCCAACGCTGCCAAGAGACCTGCAGGCCCGGCACCGATAACTACAGGCGGAGCACTCATGGGCAAATTGCCAAACTCTACGGGCGTTACCGGTTCTTCTTTATGTTGGCTAATATCTTTATCTGCCAAAAGCTTCTTGGCAAATTTATTATTAACGTCTACATCTGCCAAAACATGATAGTTTAAGCAAACATTATCTTTTTTGCGCGCGTCAACAGCCTTACGGACAATCTTAAACTCTCCCAAACAATCTTTGGGCACGCCAAGCTTTTTACACACAGCCTTCTCTAAAGGAGTATCGTGAAGCAGTGAGACACGCACATTATTTATCTTCAGTTTCATCAATTATTGCCTTTCTACAGAAAAACGTACTTGCACTTCCCTAATTTCAGGAATAACCTTATCAGGAAACTCAAGACCTGTATTAATCGCCATACTACCTGTCAAAGCAGTAATATCTATAGGTTTTGTGCTAATATCCTTCAAATTTTTCAGAACAGAAGGAGGCGCAGTTACGCGTACCTTCTCCGGAAGCACTTGCATTTGAGAAATATGCAAGCCTTCAGGTACTTCACCATTAATAACAACACGTACAGGCAATTCAGCAGAAACCATTTTACGCACGATAACTGCATCCACGGTTGCCTTTTCGGGAATAATATGCACATCACTTACCATTTTTCCATTATCATCTAAAGGTACCAAGATACTTTCAGCTTGGAAGTTTTCCCTTTGTCCCTTAATACTTACGGGAGCAGTAACTTTACTAAGCTTACTTAATTTACTGGAAGCACCACGCACGACTACTTCATTGGGAGCAATACCATTACTATCTACGGTAATATCTTCATCAGTATTATCCACAACGCTAGTAACTACGGGAACAGTCTTCTCAACAGTATGATCTACAAAAACACTTACATCCTTGGGCAAAATGTTCACCACTTCACCTTTTGCAAAGGTAGCGTGAACATGTAGCTTTTGTTGACCTTCAGAAATGCCCTTCAAATCAACATAAGCTTTAATGGTTTGACCAGCGCTATCGTCCAACAACAAACGGGAAGCACGAACTTGAACGGTAACAACCTCAGGAGCATTAAAGACTTCCATATTTTGAGCGATGTTCTTTTGTACTAATGGTACTTCATAATAACGCTCAACTACAGGATTTTGTTCCATCATGACATAAGCCCACAAAAAGCAAGCTACCACGAGAGAAATAATGCGCGCCAGCAAATTATCTTTTTTAAACAAATCCTCGAGAAAATTCATTTTTTCTCTCCTCGCATAGTTTTAATTTTTTCTACAAAAGTTTCTTTTACGTTCTTGCCTTGTTCAAACAAAGTACTGCGTAAAATTTCTCTAACATCATCAGCATTCAAGTAACGCATTAGCTCACCATTACGAGCAATGGAGACAGTACCGGTTTCTTCACTGACGATGATTACCACTGCATCAGATTGTTCGGACACACCAATACCTGCTCTATGACGAGTACCCAACTCTTGGCTCAGATTACGGTTCTCAGTCAAAGGCAAGAGACAACTTGCCGCAACAATGCGTTTACCACGAATGATTACCGCGCCATCGTGCAAAGGAGTATCCTTTTCAAAAATATTCAGCAGTAAACCTTCGCTCAACAAACCGTCAATGGCAATACCTGTTTCAATACATTCTTCCAAACCGGTATTACGTTCAAAAACCATCAACGCGCCAACTTTACGGCGACTCATCACAGTAGTAGCACCGCTTACTGCACGCAACAAAGTTTCAAATTCAGCTTCGTCCAGTTCACTGCTACCACCTTTGTGGAACCATTTGCCGCGACCAATTTGTTCAAGGGCACGACGTAATTCCGGTTGGAAAACTACGGGCAAAGCAACCAAGATAACGGTCATACTTTTTTCCATCAACCAACTGATAACGTGCAGATTCATCCATCTACTGGTCATCATAATGACCAACAAAATAAGCAGACCTTTTACAAGAGTAGCAGCTCTAGTGTTAATCAACATTTGGTAGAGAGTATATAAGAAATAGGCAACCAAGAGAATATCTACGATGTCCAAGATACCCAAGGTTGATAAAAGTCCTTGTACCTGAATAAGCAAAACCTTCACCTACTTACGTAAAAAAATATTTGTTCAATTTATTATAACACAAAAAATAAAACCACATTTACTCTATTAAAGAATAAATGTGGTTTTTTATTATTTTTTACAATTTTGCTTGCAGTTCTGCCAAAGTTTTTTCTTGAGCAGCAATCACTTCATCACCGATAACAAATTGTTTTTCGTTTTCGGTGAAAGCAGGACCGCCGTAAGATTTACGAGCAGCTACGCAATTGTAAGGTTCCAAAGCAACCAGCAAATCTTCTTCGAAAAGATCGCTGAACTCTTTGTATTCTGCCAAAGTAATTTCCGGTAAGAATTTGTCGTTCAAAATTGCATAAGCTACGCATTTACCAACAACTTCGTGTGCTTGACGGAAGGGCAAGCCTTTACGAACCAGATAATCTGCCAAGTCAGTAGCGTTGGAGAAGTCCTTGCTAACAGCTTGTTGCATTTTATCACCGTTCACAGTCATGGTGAGAATCATATCACAGTAAACTGCCAAGCTGAACTTAATGGTATCAACTGCATCGAAGAAACCTTCTTTATCTTCTTGCAAGTCTTTGTTGTAAGTCAAAGGCAAGCCTTTTGCAGTTACCAGCATTGCTTGTAAGTGACCATATACGCGACCGGTTTTGCCACGTACCAATTCAGCGATATCAGGATTTTTCTTTTGAGGCATCATGGAAGAACCAGTAGCAAAAGCATCGTCCAATTCAATAAAGCCAAATTCAGTACTGCTCCACAAGCAGATTTCTTCACTCAAACGGCTCATGTGCATCATAAGCATAGAAGCAAAGGACAAGAATTCAATTACATAGTCCCTATCACTTACAGCGTCCATACTGTTGCAGTACACTTTACCAAAATTCAATTGAACTGCCACATCATGACGGTCAATGGGGAAAGTAGTACCAGCGATTGCACCTGCACCCAAAGGCATCATGTCCGCTCCTTCCCATACGCCTAAAAGACGACGGAAATCACGTTGCAGCATATTGAAATATGCAAGCAAATGATGAGCGAAAGTAATCGGTTGCGCTCTTTGGAGATGAGTGTAACCTGGCATCAAAGTTTTATCATGTTTTTTAGCAACAGTCAGCAAAGCTTTTTCAAAATTAATCAAAAGCTCAGCGATTTCTGCTACTTCACGTTTCATATACATGTGCATATCAAGAGCAACTTGGTCATTACGGCTACGCGCAGTATGCAAACGAGCACCAGCTTGACCAATACGCTCGGTCAAACGTGCTTCAACGTTCATATGGATATCTTCCAAAGCAACTTCAAAGCTAAAGTTACCTGCTTCAATATCGGCGAGGATATCTTTCAAACCAGCAACAATTTTTTCCCCGTCTTCTGCCGGAATGATTCCACATTTTGCAAGCATGTTAGCATGCGCAATGCTACCGCGGATATCTTCATGATATAAACGTTTATCAAAATCAATGGACGCATTAAATGCGTCCACTAATTCGTTAGTATTTTTACTGAAACGACCGCCCCAGAGCTTAGCCATTATTTCAGTACACCTTGTTTCATCAGAGCGCGAACTTTCAGCGGCAAGCCGAAGAGGTTGATGAAACCAGTTGCGTCTGCTTGGTTGTAAACTTCGTCTTCGCCGAAGGTTACATATTCTTGGCTGTACAGGGAGTACGGGGATTTAACACCTGCACTGTAGATGTTGCCTTTGTAGAGTTTCATGCGAACAGTACCGGTAACGGTTTTTTGGGTTTCGTTTACGAAACCGTCCAAAGCTTCACGCAACGGGCTGAACCACATGCCATCGTATACCAATTCAGAGTAACGGATGGAAACTTGTTGTTTGAAGGATTGGGTTGCGCGGTCAAGGCAGAGGTTTTCCAAATCATTGTGACCAAAGTAGATGATTGCGCCTGCGGGATTTTCATAAACACCGCGGGATTTCATACCAACGAGACGGTCTTCAACCATATCGGTAATACCAATAGCATTGCGGATACCGATTTCGTTAAGTTTTTCTACCAATGCGAGCGGAGCAAGTTTTTCGCCGTTTACTGCAACAGGAACGCCTTCTTCGTATTCAACTTCAATGAATTCCGGTTTGTCAGGAGCTTTTTCCGGAGTGTTGGTTACGATGAAGAGTTCATCTTTCGGAGCATTCCAGGGATCTTCGAGGTCAGAACCTTCATGACTCAAGTGCCAGATGTTGCGGTCCATAGAATAGTCATGTTCTTTAGAAACAGGGATAGGAATATTGTGTGCTTCTGCATATTCGATTTCGTCTTCACGAGAACGGAAGTTCCATTCACGCCACGGAGCGATGATTGCGAGTTGCGGAGCCAAAGCTTTGCAGGAAAGTTCGAAACGAACTTGGTCGTTACCTTTACCGGTAGCACCGTGAGCGATTGCATCAGCACCTTCAGCGATAGCGATTTCTACCAATTTTTTAGCAATCAACGGACGAGCAAAGGAAGTACCGAGCAAGTATTTCTTTTCATATACAGCACCAGCTTTAACGGTGGGCCATACATAGTCAGTGATGAATTCTTCTTTGAGGTCGAGGATGAAGCATTTGCTTGCACCGGTGTTCAGAGCTTTGTCATAAACCGGGTCAAGTTCGTCGCCTTGGCCAAGGTCAGCACAAACAGCAATAACTTCGCAGTTGTTGTAGTTGTCTTTCAACCAAGGAATAATTACGGAAGTGTCAAGGCCGCCGGAGTAAGCCAATACAACTTTTTTAATATCTTCTTTTTTCATTATAAAAGCCTCCTATAATTTATTCATCCCTATTCACAACGATGAATAATATTACAATATTAATGAATATTATAGCATTAATTATAGCACTATTTTTTTTATTGTCTAGTGCTTTTTGTATGTATACAAAGCTATTACAGAACTTCGTCACTCATCAAGAGAGCCATGATTGCTTTTTGAACATGCAAGCGGTTTTCAGCTTGATCAAATACAACGGATTGAGGTCCTTCGATTACATCATCAGTGATTTCTTCACCACGATATGCAGGCAAGCAGTGCATAACAATTGCTTCCGGTCTTGCTGCTGCCAAAAGTTCTGCATTTATTTGGTAAGGAGCAAAGATTTTTTTACGAGCGTCGTGTTCCTCTTCTTGGCCCATACTTGCCCAAGTATCGGTATAAAGAACATCCGCACCTTTAACTGCTTTCATAGCATCTTCTTCAACAGTAATGGTGCAACCGGTGTGGGAAGCATCTTCTTGAGCTTCAGCAAGAATACGAGGATCAGGTTGGTAACCTTTGGGACAAGCACAAACCATGTTCATACCAACTTTAGCACAAGCATACATTAAAGAATGTGCCATATTGTTACCATCGCCTACGTAAACCATCTTACGACCTTTAAGAACTTTCATCTTTTCTTGAATAGTAAAGATATCAGTCAAAGCTTGGCAAGGATGTAGTAAATCAGTCAAACCGTTGATTACAGGAATACTTGCATATTTAGCCAGTTCGATTACAGAATCATGAGAGAAAGTACGAATCATGATTCCATCTACGAAACGAGAAAGCACACGAGCAGTATCTTTAACCGGCTCACCACGACCAATTTGGGATTCTTTATCGCTCAGATAGATTGGATGACCGCCCAATTGGTAGAAACCAACTTCAAAAGAAGTTCTAGTACGAGTAGATGCTTTAGAGAAAAGCATTGCCAAGGACTTTCCTTTTAAATATTGATGAGGCTCACCATTTTTTTGTTTACGTTTTAATTTGGCAGCTACGTCTAAAATTAACGCAACTTCACCGATTTCCAAATCATGAATGGAAATCAAATCTTTATGTTTTAACGCCATTTAAAAATTCCCCTCCTAAAATTCAGCCAAAGCCTTATCAAGAGCTTGTACTACCTTATCAATTTCTTCTTTAGTTACAATCAAAGGCGGTACCAAACGAATTACATTACCTGCGGTGCAGTTAACGATTACGTGCTCTTTCAAACAGCTTTCAACGACGGGTTTACCTTCCTTAATAAGTTCCATCCCCAGAATTAAACCACGTCCACGAACTTCTTTTACCTTATCAGGATATTTAGCTGCCAAAGCTTCCAATTGTTCTTTAAAATAAATACCTTGAACAGCAGCTTTATCTACTAAGTTTTCTGCACGAATAGCGGTTAAGCAGGCATGAGCAGCAGCACAAGCTAAAGGATTACCACCAAAGGTGCTACCGTGGTCACCAGGTTTAAACACATTTGCCAAACGTTCATCAACAGCAAAGCCACCCATGGGAAAGCCGCCGCCAACGCCCTTAGCAAAAGTAAGCACGTCAGGTTTCACACCGCTATGCATATAGGCGAACCATTTACCGCTACGTCCTACACCGGACTGAATTTCGTCAAAGATTAAGAGAGCATCGTGCTTATCACACAAAGCACGTACTTCTTGTAAATATTCATCAGTTGGAACATGTACGCCACCTTCACCTTGGATGGGTTCCAAGAGAACTGCGCACACATCGTCACCCATTTTAGCTTCAAGTTCAGCAATGTTGCCGTATTCCACATAATCAAAGCCACCGGGCAACGGTTCATAACCAACTTGGTACTTAGCTTGACCAGTCGCAGTTACGGTAAGCAGGGTGCGTCCGTGGAAGGAATGTACCGCAGTAATAATGCGGAATTTATTGGGAGCTTTCAGTTTGCCGTATTTACGAGCAAGTTTCAAAGCACCTTCGTTAGCTTCTGCACCACTGTTAGCAAGGAAGATTCTATCGAAACCGCTTACTTCTGCGATGGTACGGATTGCTTTCGCTTGAATTTCAGTATAGTACAAATTGGAGCAATGCATTACTTTTGCAGCTTGGTCAGCAATGGCTTTTACCAGTACAGGATGGCTGTGACCTAAAGCATTTACAGCAATGCCTGCCAAGAAATCAATATATTCTTCACCATCGGCAGTGTATAATTTACAACCTTTGCCATGGTCAATTACCAGAGGATATCTACCAAAAACAGGCAAGTAATATTTCTCTGTTTCTTCAATTACTGTATTGTAATCCATTACTACTACCTCCGAAAGAGTTGAAAATTATTTCATTTCTTTTACTACTTCGGTGCCTACACCCTTATCACTGAAGATTTCCATAAGAATGGTATGTTCAGCACGGCCATCGATGATATGAGTTTTCTTAGCACCGCCGGAAAGAGCAGTGATGCAAGCGCGAACTTTCGGAATCATGCCGCCATCAATTTTGCCACGGATGATGAGTTCTTGTGCTTTTTCGAAAGTAAGAGTGGAAATGAAGCTGTTTTCATCGCGATAATCAGAGTAGATGCCACGCACGTCAGTCAAAACTAAAAGTTTTTCAGCTTTCAATGCGCCTGCGATTTCACCAGCTACGCTATCAGCATTGATGTTGTAAGTTTCACCGCTAGAACCAACGCCGGTAGGAGCGATTACAGGAATGAAGCCATTTGCAAGCAATACTTCAATCAATTCGGTGTTAACGTGTTCAACATTGCCAACATAACCAATATCTACCAAGTTAACTTCGCCGTTTTCGTAAACGTCAGCCAAATGTTTTTTAGCTTGTACGAGGCTAGCATCTTTGCCGTTCAAACCTACAGCACGACCGCCTAAAGTATTCAGACGAGCTACCAAGTCAGTGTTAATTTTACCAACCAGTGCCATTTCTGCGATACCAACGGATTCGGCATCAGTTACACGCAAACCGCTAACAAATTCACTTTTTTTACCAGCTTGCATAAGCATTGCAGTAATTTCCGGACCGCCGCCATGAACTACAACAGGACGCATGCCTGCGCATTGCAAGAACACGATGTCTTGAAGAACTTTATTTTTAATTTGGTCATTGAGCATTGCATTTCCGCCGTATTTTACAACGATGGTTTTATCTTTAAAATCACGCAGATACGGGAGAGCTTCAATTAAGGTTTGTACTTGAGTATCGTTAATAATCATAACTAATTCCTCCTAAAATCTTTTATGTATAAAATTTGTATAATTATTAGGTGTGGTATTCACCATTAATTTTTACGTATTCATAACTAAAGTCGCAGGTCCAAACGGTTGCCTTTTCTTCACCTGCAGCCAAGTCGATGGTCATGGAAATATCGTGCTCTGCCATAATGGGAGCAAGCTTTTCACCAGGAACATTGCAGTTCATACCGTTTTCTACTAAACGCACACCGCCAATTTCCAGATTAACTTTTTCTGCAATCATTTCCGCACCGCTGTAGCCTGCAGCACATACGATACGTCCCCAGTTGGGGTCTTCACCGAAGAAAGCAGTTTTTACCAAAGGAGATTTAGCAATTGCCATAGCAGCAGTTTTAGCATCTTCCCAAGTAGCAGCACCTACTACATTCACTTCCAAGAATTTAGTTGCGCCTTCACCATCGTGAGCAATCAATTTTGCCAAATCAGTAGCACAAGCTACCAACATTTCAAAGAAAGCAGGATAGTCAGGATGTTCTTCGGAGAAAATGATTTCATTTTCTGCTAAACCATTAGCAAGAACAATCATACTATCGTTAGTACTGGTATCGCCATCAACTACTACCATATTAAAGGATTTATCAGCCGCAGCTTTTACTGCACGTTTTAAAACGTCAGGAGCGATCGCGCAGTCAGTAGTAATGAAGGTAAGCATGGTTGCCATATTGGGATGAATCATGCCAGCACCTTTAGCGATGCCTGCAATCTTCACAACCTTACCGTCAATTTCAGTTTCGTAAGCTGCTTTTTTAATGAAGGTATCTGTAGTTTGGATTGCCATTGCACAGCTTTCGCCTTCAGCTTCATCCATCGCGTCTACCGCATCAGCAATACCAATCATTAATTTATCCATGGGCAGGAAGTGCCCAATTACACCAGTGGAGCAAACAAAAGCGTGTTCCGGTTTAATGCCAAGCATTTCTGCGCCGTGCGCTTGCATTTTCTTAGCGTCTTCCAAACCTTGAGCACCAGTGCAAGCATTTGCACAACCACTATTTACCAAGATTGCTTGAGCATAAGGTTGTTTATTTACTTCACGGCTCACAAGTACAGGAGCAGCACACATTTTATTTTGAGTAAATACTGCCCCACAAGCAGCAGGAACTGTACTGTAAATAACTGCTACGTCGTGGTTACCGCTTGCTTTGATGCCTGCTTTCACGCCAGCAGCGAGAAAGCCTTGTGGTGCTGTAACCCAACCGTCGATTTTCTTCATATTAATTCATCTCTTTTCTTAAGGGTATATAGGCATTTGACGAAGTCCCAAAGTTTCGTCAAAGCCGAACATAACATTCATATTTTGCACTGCTTGACCAGCCGCACCTTTCACAAGGTTATCAATTGCACTCATTACGATAATACGACCAGTTCGTTTATCGACTTGCCAACCTATATCAACATAGTTGGAAGCACGCACATTTTTGATTTCAGGGCAAGCACCTTTACCACGCAAACGGATAAAACATTCATCACCATACATAGCTTCAAAAGCTTCTGCCACTTGAGCATCAGTTACGCCTGCTTTCAAAGTAGCATAACAGGTAGCCAAAATACCTCTGTCTACAGGTAACAAGTGAGGAGTGAATTGAATAACTACGTCTTCACCGGCGAATTCGCTATAAGCTTGTTCAATCTCCGGAGTATGACGATGGGTCGCCACACCGTAAGCCTTGAAGTTTTCGTTAACACTGCAGTACAAGCTACCAAGTTTCAAACTTCTACCTGCACCGGTAGTACCACTCTTCGCATCAACAATAATACCTTTAGTTTCAATAAGACCTGCTTTCAGCAAAGGAACAAGCGCCAAAATACTGCAAGTTGTATAGCAACCAGGATTAGCCAAAAGCTTAGCACCTTTTACTTGGTCACGATACAGTTCTGTCAAACCATATACAGCTTTTGCTTCCGGGTCAAGGTGTTCTACCTTATACCATTCTTCAAAAACTTTGTGATCTTTAAATCTATAGTCGCCACCCAAATCGATAATTTTCACATCACTATTTCTCAGATGCTTACCAATCTTCATGGCGTGACCATGAGGCAGAGCAATAAAAATCACATCGCTTTTAGCAGCAATATCATCAATATCTTGCATGGAGGTAAGATTCTTTTCAATTCTTCCTGCCAAATGAGGATACATATTGGTAATAGCTTCGCCAGTACTACTTTCGGAAGTAATACATGCTATCTCAACTTCAGGATGACCTTCCAGTAATCGCAACAGTTCCGCTCCGGCAAAACCGGTAGCACCAATAACACTCGCTTTCATATCTAACCTCCTTAAAAGTAATACGATTTTGTAATTATACAACCACTGCGTATAAAATTTCAAGTACTTATACAAAATTGTCACAAAAATTTTGGAAAACAATAATCCATTTTATTATCTATATTTTACTACTTCATCGTTCTTTTTCATAGTATTTTTTGCCAAGTTGACACTTTCTTGTTAAAATTAAAACATAGTAAAATTTATGCGAGGTACTCAGCTATGATGAAAAAGATTTTTCTGGTAGCATTCCTCTTTTTCGGTATGCAAGCCTTCACAGATAAAGATACTCAAGAAAAGAATGTTGCTCCCCAAAAAGAGCCCGTTCGTATCGAACAACAAGATAAACAAGACAATCAAGACGAAGAAAGCAAAGCGCTGATGAAAAGTATCGTCCTCGCTATTCTGCCTCCCCAAGAA
>JBGVIJ010000021.1:0-15858 GCA_045123075.1 Phascolarctobacterium sp.
TTGTAGTTGATTTGGCCCGGTGGTTCAGTTGGTTAGAATGCCGCCCTGTCACGGCGGAGGTCGAGGGTTCGAGTCCCTTCCGGGTCGCCAAAACTATGCCTCGGTAGCTCAGTTGGTAGAGCAAGGGACTGAAAATCCCTGTGTCCACAGTTCGATTCTGTGCTGAGGCACCACATTATGCGGGAATAGCTCAGTGGTAGAGCACCTCCTTGCCAAGGAGGGGGTCGCGAGTTCGAGCCTCGTTTCCCGCTCCAAATATGGCGACATAGCCAAGCGGTAAGGCAGAGGTCTGCAAAACCTTTATCCCCGGTTCGATTCCGGGTGTCGCCTCCATATTTGTTTTGTCTGCCGCGGTGGCGGAACTGGCAGACGCAAGGGACTTAAAATCCCTCGGTAGTAATACCGTACCGGTTCGATTCCGGTCCGCGGCACCAAATATAATATAGACAAGAGTATCTCAATGCAAAGTGCATTGGGATTTTTTTGTTTTATAGGTAAATTTTTGAGTAAGTAGTTTGTATTTTTTTAAACAAAAATATGACAAATTTCTTATAAAACTATACCGAATGAGTATTTTATATGATATAATTTCAATGAGCAATTGTATATTTACAATTTCGGAAAAATTATATGAGAAAAGAGGGAACAATTTATGAAAAAGTTTTTTGCTCTCATGATGATGATTGTTATGGCATTCACTGTAGCTGCTTGTGGCGGCGGTGAAAAGAAAGCTGACAAAGCTGCAGCTGGCAAAGTTGATCGCAGCAAGGAATTCATTACCGTATTGACCGGTCCTACCAGCGGTATTTATTTCCCCATCGGCGGTGCTTTCTCTAAAGTTGTAGGCGAAATGGGTTACAAAACCTCCGCAACTGCAACTGGTGCAACTGCTGAAAACATCAACGCTATTTTGACTGGCAAAGGCGAATTGGCTATTGCTATGAGTGACTCCGTAATCCAAGCTGTTGAAGCTTTCGGTGCTTACCAAGGTAAACCCAAAGCTGAAGATCTCCGCGCTATGATGGGCTTGTGGCCGAACGTTTGCCAAATCGTTACCACTAGCGATAGCGGTATCAAAAAATTCGAAGACCTTAAAGGCAAACGCGTAGGCGTTGGCGCTCCGAACTCTGGCGTAGAATTGAACGCTCGTATGATGTTTGAAGCTCACGGCATGACCTATGCTGACGCTAAAGTTGACTACTTGTCCTATGGCGAAGCTATCGACCAAATTAAAAACGGTCAATGCGACGTTGCATTCGTAACCTCCGGTCTCGGCAATGCTACCATTAAAGAATTGGGCACCTCCAAAGAAATCGTATTCGTTCCTGTTGAAGGCGAAGCTCTGAAAAAATTGACCGCTAAATATCCGTTCTATGTAGAATGGAAAATCGGCAAAGACGTATACGGCACCAAAGCTGACACCACCACTGCTGCAGTTATGAACATCATGCTCGTAAGCAAAAACTTGTCTGACGACGTAGTTTATGACTTGGTTAAAGGCTTCTATGATCCGAAAGGTTTGGAAACCATCGGTGCTGCTCACGCTACTGCAAAACGCGAAATCAAACTTGACACCGCTCTCCGTGGTCTCAAAGGCACTTCCGTTAAATTGCATCCGGGCGCTGAAAAATTCTACAAAGAAAAAGGTTTGCTGAAATAATGTAATTAAATTTAGTTCAGCTAAATTTTAAAACTATGTCAAAAAAGACATTAATTACTGTATTTCTAACCATATCTATTCTTGCTGCCGGCCTTTTTGGCTGGCAGCAACTATATTCGGACGAAAAAGTTTTGCGTATCTACGACTACTTCACTCAGAAGGAGTATGTGCGCTATCCTGTTAGAACAGGGGACAAGCTTTTCTTCGGCTGGATACATTCTTGGGAAAGAATTTCCTGGCACGAGTATTATCACATTAATGCAGATAATACCTTAGAGCTGGAAACAATTTCCTTTCCTGCTTTCGGAGCAGGTATTCCTGAAAACAAAGGTAAGCGTACTGTTGTGAAAAATGGGCGTATCTATATGGAAGAGATTGGACAAATCTTTCCTCATTTTGTGTGGATTAACTCTCATCTGGCAACAAGGGACATCAAAGTAAATGATGTTCTTCTCACCAGCGGACGCTTGTTACCTGAACACACTAGATTAGTATTAGTAATTGAAAGGAGGGGGATTTTTGATGACGGATATTGACAAAAAAGTAGTTGATGGAAATGATACTATTTCCATGGAAGCTACCGAAGAAATGCAAAAGAAATCTGAAGAGATTATCAAAAAACTGGATAAAGAATCCAGTACAAGAACATTCTCCGGACTCATGAAAAAGATTTTCTTTGTAGCTTGTATTCTGATTTCCTGCTATCATCTTTATACCGCAACCTTTGGCCCGCCCCTGACATTGATTCATCGTTCTATTCACGTAGCGATGATGTTAGCTTTAACTTTCTTGATGTATCCTATGACCAAGAAATCTAGCTTTACCACACCTTCCATTATTGACTGGATTTTAGTTGCAGCTTCTTGGGCTGCTCCCTTCTATATTTCTACTGGCTACCAAGGCTTTGTAGAACGTGCTGGTAATGCGAACTTTATGGATATGTGCATGGCGACATTGCTTGTGTTGCTTGTTCTTGAAGCATCTCGTCGTGTAAACGGTAACGTATTATCCATTCTCAGCTTGGTGTTTGTTGCTTATGGTTTGTGGGGCCGTGAAATGCCTGGTATGTTCATGCATCGTGGCTATGACTGGACCAGTCTTTCCAACCACTTCTTTGCAAATACCGAAGGTATCTATGGTACTTCCGTAAGCGTATCTGCAAGCTATATCTTCCTCTTCATCCTCTTTGGTGCTGTAATGAGTAAATCCGGTATGGGTCAATTGTTCAACGATATGGCTCTCGGTTTGGCTGGTCACACTAAAGGTGGTCCTGCGAAAGTATCCGTGTTGGCTTCCGGCTTATTGGGTTCCATTAACGGTTCTGCAGTAGCAAACGTAGTAACTACCGGTGCATTCACCATTCCTTTGATGAAGAAAACCGGTTATTCTAAAGAATTTGCTGGCGCAGTAGAAGCAGGCGCTTCTGTTGGTGGTCAATTGTTGCCTCCGATTATGGGTGCAGCTGCCTTCATTATGGCAGAAATGCTTGGCGTAAAATACTCCAGCATTATTGTTTGGGCTGCTATTCCTGCATTGCTCTATTATTTGGGTATCATCATCCAAGTACAATTGCGTGCTTCTAAAGATGGTTTGGTAGGTTTGCCGAAAGATCAACTTCCTTCCATTAGCGCAGTTATGAAAACTCGCGGTCACTTGTTGTTCCCGGTATTCTTCTTGCTCTATATGCTGTTCTTCTCCGGTACTACTGTTATTTATTCCGCAGTATTGACCATCGTGGTTACCGTAATCACTGCGCAACTTAAAAAAGAAACTCGTATGAGTTTCCAAGATTTGTTGCAAGCTTTGGCTGATGGCGCAAAACAAACTGTTTCTGTTGCTATCGCTTGTGCATGCGTTGGTATCATCATTGGCGTATGCTCCAAAACCGGTTTTGGTTTGACTATGGCGAACACCATCATTGCTCTTGGTGGTACTAGCATTCTCTTCACTTTGGTATTCACCATGATTACCTGCATGATTCTTGGTATGGGCTTGCCTTCCATTCCTGCGTACATCATTACTGCAGCGATTGCGGCTCCTGCTCTTTCCAAGTTGGGTATTGAACCTGCAGCAGCGCATATGTTCTCCTTCTACTATGCAATGTTTGCGAACTTGACTCCGCCTGTAGCACTGGCTTCTTTTGCGGCAGCTGGTCTTTCCGGTGGCGACCCCATGAAAACTGGTGTTGCTTCTGTTAAATTGGCAATCGCAGGTTTCATCGTACCGTTCATGTTTGTATTCTCTCCGCAACTTATGTTGATTGATACTACTTTCATCGAAGGTTTGTGGACTGCTACCACTGCTTGTATCGGCGTATTCCTTCTTGCTGTTGGTGTTGAAGGTTACTTTATGGCGCATGTTCCGATGTGGTTGCGTTTAGTTGCTACTGCTGGTGCATTGGGTCTTATGATTCCTGGCTTGATGACTGACGCTGTTGGCGTAGTAGTTTTGGCAGCTGTTTACTTCTTGCAAAAGAAAAAAGCAGATGCTGAAAAAGCAAATGAATAACTTACATTAAAAAATACGACTCACTTTTTAGTGGGTCGTTATTTTTATGTGTGAAGAAGTTATAGTATAATGTAAGGGAAGCGAAGCTTTTAATTTTGAAAATTGGTGATGCTATGAAGATTATAATTTCTCCGGCAAAAAAGATGCGTGTTGATAACGATACTTTTGTGCCGTTGAGTATACCTACATTTTTAGATAAAACAGAAAAAGTTAAAGAAGCACTTTTTAAAATGGATTTACCTGCTTTACAAAAGCTGTGGGAGTGTAATGACGAAATTGCTGAGTTGAATTTCAAACGGTTGCAAAGTATGAACCTAGAGCGTAATCTTACTCCTGCAGTTTTTGCTTACGATGGCTTGCAGTACCAATATATCGCTCCTAATGTTTTAGATGAAGAAGCTTTAGCTTATTTGCAAAAGAACTTACGAATTTTATCAGGCTTTTATGGAATGCTTCGTGCTTTTGATGGGGTAGTGCCTTATCGTTTGGAGATGCAGGCACGACTTGCTTGCAACGGTTATAAAAATCTCTACGCCTTTTGGAATAATTTGCTTTATGATGAACTGACTAAGGATGATGGGGAAGTGCTGAACCTTGCTTCTAAAGAATATTCCAAAGCAGTAGAACCTTTCGTAAAAGACGGAGTGCGTTTTGTAACTTGCGTGTTTGGAACCTACGTTAAAGGTAAGTTAAAAGTAAAAGCAACGGAAGCAAAAATGGCGCGTGGTGAAATGGTACGCTTATGTGCAGAAAATAACGTTCAGTCCGTTGATGAAGTGAAGGCGTACAACGTGCGAGGGTACGTTTTTAATGAAGAACTTTCTTCTGAAACGGAGTTTGTGTTTGTGAAATAGAGAGTTTTGAAATTTGTAGGCTTATGTGTTATAATACAATGTCTAAAATTTTAACAGATAGATTTTTACGAAAAGAGGTATGAAAAATGGCTAATGGCTTTGAGGCACTGAAGGTTTGTGCCCATACAGTTGAACAATTGACCAAAATGGGTATCAAAAAGCCCATGCCGGTACAAGAACAAGCAATTCCTGCTTTGTATGCCGGTAAGGACGTAATCGCCAGAGCACAAACAGGTACCGGTAAAACCTTGGCGTTTTTGGTACCCTTAGTTGAAAAAATAGATACTAGTAAACCGTATGTTCAAGCACTTGTAATTACTCCCACTCGTGAGTTGTCTCAACAAGTTGCTAACGAACTGAAAAAAATTACCGGCGACAGAGACATCAAAGTTCTCGCTGTAACCGGCGGTCGCGACTTTGAATTACAAAAGCATAAACTTTACGGTAAAAGCCATGTTTTGATTGGTACTACCGGTCGTTTGCTTGACCACATCCGCAAAGGCAACACTTCTCTTGGCGGTGTTAAGTATCTCGTTTTGGACGAAGTTGACGAAATGCTCTTGCAAGGCTTTATTGATGAAGCAAGTGAGCTGATTGCAATGACTAATCCTGAACGTCAAACTATGCTCTGTTCCGCAACACTTAATGAAGAAGTTCGCAAGTTAGGTAAACGCATTACCCGTAACTGTGCTCTCATCGACGTTAATCCTGCCGAAGCTACTGTAGATAAAATTCAACAAATCTGTTTGAAAACTACAGAAGACTATAAAAATAAAGCAGTTGCTGCTTTGATTGACCGCTACAATCCGTACTTAGCGATTGTTTTCTGCATTAGTAAGGATCGCACTAAAGAACTTGGTGATTGGCTTGGCACTCAAGGTTATAATGTAGACGTTCTCCACGGTGAAATGTCCGCCGCAAAACGCAAGACTGTTATGAAAACCTTTAGGGATGCTAAGATTCAAATTCTTGTAGCAAGTGACCTTGCTGCTCGTGGTCTTGACGTTGAAGGCGTAACCCACGTAATTAACTACGACATTCCTCACGATGTTGATTGGTACGTACATCGTATTGGTAGAACTGGTCGTGCAGGTAACGAAGGTGTTGCTGTTACCCTTTACACTGCTGATGAAGTTAAATGGTTGCGCAATATCGAAACCAAATTGAATTTGACTATGGAACGTCAAAACTTGGAAGGTAAGACTGTAGTGCGTCGCGCTACTACTTCTTCCACATCTAAAAAGAAAAAAGCTGGCGCTCCTAAGCGTGGTAGAAATGCAGTTGCGGATAAGAGAAAAGCTCCCAAAACAGGAAGTAATAGAAGACAAGGTTCAAAGAAATAATTTACAAGAGATTGCTCTAAACGAGCAATCTCTTTTTATTTACATAGACATATAATAGGTTTATAATTATTCTGATAAAGAATTCTCATTTTTAGTAATTGATATGAATTTAAATAGATGGAGGTTACGAATGAAGACATTTATAACTGCATTATTGTGTATGCTCTTGTGTGTGCCTGTTTTTGCAGACCAACAAACCACAGTGCTTTCCTCACCTGTAAATATTAAAAAGGCTACAGGTTTCCTGCCCTTTATCGACGGCAGCAATGACCCTGTTCTGGAAAAAGAAGCTAATAATATTTTGCAAAAGTATGCTGAAGAATTAGTAGATAAGGTTGGCAACAAAGGTACTATCAACTACGCTGTGCAACTGAATCGTCCTAGCTTGGTGAGCGTGCTCCTGCAAGCTAATAATGAAAAGAAAGTTGCATATAAAGGCGTAAACCTTGATTTAACAACTGGTCGCGAGTTCATTGTGTATGACTTCTTCACCAAAGATGAAAAGGTACAAGAAACTTTGGGAGATTACGCTGACGTGCTATTCTCTGAAAAAGGTATCTTCACTCGCGAAAGTGAAAGAACCGGGTACACTGGCTTCGTACCGTACAGCAAGCTGATGGCATCCATGCGTATTGGCGAAGCTGGTCGTCTTGTACAAATTGCTAAGCTTACTCGCAATGTAGAAGGCAAAACCTTAACTATTCCTAACGGTAGCCTCCTCGCTTTGAAGCTTGATTCCAATCCTACAACTGGTTATCGTTGGATTGTGACTTATCCTGAAGGAGCAGAGAACGCTATTAAAAATGTAGGCAGTTCCTTTATTATGCCCCGTGGTGATGACCAAAGAGTTGGTATGCCCGGAGTGGAAATCTTGGTGTTTACCGCTCAAGAAGTTGGTACATATAATTTGAAATTTGATTATAAACGTCCTTGGGAACGTTTAGGTAGCGATAGTTTTAACTTTACCGTGGTAGTGAAGGAGTAAAAATGGATAACTCTAAAGAAAGAATCATAGAATTACTTGCTCCTGCTGGCAGCTGGGAAGCTTTGGAAGCAGCAGTTAATGCGGGTGCTGACGCAGTTTATATGGGTGGTAAAGCTTTTGGTGCACGCCAATATGCTAGCAACTTCGATAGGGAAGAAATGGCGAAAGCTGTTTACTTTGCCCATATGCATCGCGTGAGAATTTATATTACTGTAAATACTCTCGTTGACGATAGCGAAATGCAAGATTTGGCAAGCTATTTGCTGTTCTTGAACAATGTTGGCGTTGATGGTATCATCGTCCAAGATTTGGGTGTAATTCGTTTGGCTAGAAAGATTGTGCCTGATTTGCCCTTGCACGCCAGCACTCAAATGACTGTTACTAATAGTAGTGGTGTAGATTTTTCTGTGGAAGCTGGTATGGAACGTACCGTTGTGGCACGCGAACTTAGCCTTGAAGAAATCAAAGCAGCTTGCAGTCGCGGTACTGAAATTGAAACCTTTATTCATGGTGCGCTTTGCGTTTGCTATTCTGGTCAATGCTTGATGAGTAGCTTGATTGGTGGTCGCAGTGGTAACCGTGGTCGTTGTGCGCAACCTTGCCGTTTGCCTTACAAATTGATGAACGCTAAGGGCGAAGATATGCTTGCTGGCAAAGATGCAGGTCAATATCTCCTGAGCCCCAAAGATATGAATACCTTGGAAATTTTGCCGGAGCTGATTGAAGCAGGCGTAGTTTCCTACAAAATTGAAGGTCGCATGAAACGTCCTGAATACGTTGCTGTTGTAGTAGATGCTTACCGTCGTGCAATAGATAGCTATAAAGCAGGCAACTATGTTGTTCCGGAAAAAGACCTTGATAACATTGAACAAATCTTTAACCGTGACTTTACCACTGCTTACATGACTCACCGTCCTGGTAAAGAAATGATGAGTGATCGCCGTCCTAATAACCGTGGCGTTTTGGTTGGTCGCGTGGCAAAACTTGATAAAGCTCGTAATAAAGCTACTATTAAATTAGATAAAGAGCTGCACTTGGGAGATGGCTTGGAGTTCTGGGTAAGTGTTGGTGGTCGTGTTGGCACTACTGTTACCGAAATGCTCAAAGGTGGAGAAAGCGTAAGTGTTGCTAAAGTTGGCGAACAAGTTACCATTGATGTTCCCAATGGCGTGCGCTTAAATGACCGCGTGTTCCGTACTCTTGATGCAGGCCTTATGGCTTATGCTCAACAATTCTTCGGACCTGATGCCAAGAAACGCATTCCCGTTGATGCAGTAGTTACTGCTAAATTGGGCGAACCTATGAAAATTATGCTTACTGACGATGAAGGTAATGTAGGTTACGGTGAAACTAACTTTATCGTTGAAGAAGCTCGTAAACGTGCTCTTGATGAAGATGGTGTACGCAAACAAATTGACCGTTTAGGTACTACTGAATACTTCCTCAACAGCTTGACCTTTGAACATGATGAAAACGTAATGGTGCCTATGAGTGAAATGAACGAAGCTCGTCGTATGGCAGCAGAATCTTTGGATGCTGCTCGCCTTGAAGCTTTCGCTCCTGCTCGTAAACAACGCCATAGCTATAATGAAGAACTTGTACCTCGTGAAAAAGGTAGCAGAGAACGCAATTCTACTTCCATTGTAACTGTGCATTGTGATACTGTTGCGAAGGTAGAAGCGGCACTGCAAGGTGGTGCAGACAGAATCCTCTTTGCAGGTGATGCTTTCAGTACTAAAGTTATTACCAATGATGATTACCGCAAAGTTGTAGCCTTAGCTCGTAAGGCAGGCAAGGAAATTGCTTTTGCAACTCCGCGTATTATCAAAGAAGCACAGCTTAAATTCTTCGACAAACTTTTCGCTTTGTGGAATGAGCTTGCTCCTGATTATGTTTATATCAGCAATAATGGTCTGTGGCCTTTAGCTAAAAAGTATGAAAACTTGAAGCTTTGGTGTGATATGACCTTGAATATCTACAATGTGCAATGTCTTGAATTCTGGCAAGAAGCAGGCGCACAAGGCGCAATGCTTTCTCCGGAACTTACTATGGGACAAGTAGAACATTTGGCTGCAGTAGCTCCTATGCCTGTAGAATGTATGGTACAAGGTAGATTGGAAATGATGGTTTCCGAATACTGCGTAGGTGGTAGCTTCTTAGGCGATTTGCACAAGGGTGCTTGCAAATTTAACTGCAAAGAACCTTTGTTCTTAGGTGACCGCAAGGAAGCAATGTTCCCCGTAGTAGGCGACCAATACTGCAAAATGCACATTCTCAATGCTCACGAGCTTTCTATGTTGACCAACATCAAACATATGCAAGATATTGGCGTTGCCAGCCTGCGTATTGATGGTCGTAACTACGAAGCTAAAGAAGTGGGCGAGCTTGCAAGAATGTACAAACAAGTTCTTCGTGGCGAAATGCACATTGAAGAAAACTTGCCCAACACTACTCGCGGACACTATTTCCGTGGTGTGCTCTAATAGATTAAAAGAAAGACTGAGGTAGTTTTAATGGCTCGTTTTGCTATAAAAACCTTAGAATTTGATAAAGTAAAAAATATTTTGGCAGATAAAACTGCTACTGCCTTAGGTCGTCAAGCAGTTGGCGCAATGCGTATCGAAAGCGAATTTGCTAAAGTTAAACGCTTGCAAGAAGAAACTGCCGAGGCACTGCGCATTATGGACGAAGGCAAACGCTTTCCTTTTGGTGGTGCCTACAACATTGTTTCTGAAGTAAAGCGTGCAGAATTGGGAAGTACTCTTGACCCGGAAGAATTGCTCCACGTGCAAACTACTGTGGCAGCAATCCGCCAAATGAAGTTCTTTTTGCAGGATGAAGCAGAAATCGCCCCTGTATTAAGCGAATTTGCCAATAGCTTGGGAATTTTCACAAAACTGGAAAAACAAATTACCAACGCCATTGATGACCACGGTGAAATTAAGGACAGTGCTTCCACTAAATTAGGTGGTTTGCGTACTGCCATCCAAATTGCTAAGAATCGCATTAAGGAAAAATTAGATAGCCTTTTGCACGATCCGAGCAACCAAAAATACTTCCAAGAAAACTTGGTAACCATGCGTGGTGACCGTTACGTTATTCCTGTTAAGATGGAATACAAGATGAACTTTCCCGGTATCGTACACGACCAATCCGGTACTGGTGCAACTCTTTTTATCGAGCCTATGGCAGTTGTAAATTTAAACAACGATATGAAACGCTATATGGCAGAAGAAAAGGAAGAAATGGAACGCATTCTGCGTCAACTCACTGCTAATGTTGGTGCGGAAGCTGCAGGCATTCTTGCTTCTCTCGACATTTTGACGGAGCTTGATGTTATCTGCGCTCGTGCTTACTTGGCTCACGAACAACACGCAGTTCGTCCGCAAATGCTCTTGAAGGGCAAAGTGGAAATCAAACAAGGTCGTCATCCCTTGCTCAATAAAGATAGCGTTGTTCCTCTTGATGTGGAACTTGGTGAACGCTTTAGTATGCTTTTGATTACCGGTCCTAACACTGGTGGTAAGACTGTTGCTTTAAAAGCAGTTGGCCTTTTCGCACTGATGGCGCAATCTGGTATGTTTATCCCGGCAAGCAGTGCTAAATTGCCTGTGTTCCGTGCAGTGTATGCTGACATTGGCGATGAACAAAGTATTGAACAAAGCTTGAGTACCTTCTCTGCTCATATGACTAATTTGATTAGCATTTTGGGTGAAGTGAAGAGTGGGGATTTGGTGCTGATTGACGAAATCTGCGCTGGTACCGACCCCAACGAAGGTGCTGCTCTTGCAATGTCCATGTTGGAACACTTACATAAAAACGAAGTGCTGACCATGGTTACTACTCACTACAGTGAGTTGAAAACCTTTGCTTATGGTCACGAAGGTATGGAAAATGCCAGTGTGGAATTTGATCCCGTTTCCCTGCGTCCGACTTATCGCTTGTTGATGGGCGTGCCTGGTAGCAGTAATGCCTTCAATATTAGTCGTCGTCTTGGTTTGGCAGAAGATATTGTTGTGCAAGCTGGTCGTCTCTTGAATCAAGAACACGTTCATATGGAAACTGTTTTGCAAGAACTGGACAGCGAACGTCGTAAATTTGAAAGTGGTAGCCAAGAAATTGAACGTTTACGTATTGAAAGTGAGCATTTGCGTAACGAACTCGCTCATGCTAAGCAAGACTTCGAGCGTCGTAAGAATGAAATGCTCCGTAAAGCGAGAGAACAAGCTGACGATATTTACCGTCGTAGCCGTCGTGAGTCCGAAGCAGTGCTTAAAGAATTACGTTCTATGAAAGCAGACTTCGACACTAAACGTCTTGAACAAGCTGCAGAAGAAGCTCGTAAAAAGTTGAACAAAACTTTAAGTGAAGACGCTCCGCTTCCGGAAGGTGCACCGCTTACTAAAGAAACTGCTAAAAAAGGTTTGAACGTATTTGTTACTACCTTAGGCAAGAACGGTACCATCATTGACGTCAATGGTAACGATGTGACAGTACAAGTAGGTATCCTCAAAATGAACGTGCCTGCGAAAAAATGTCTTGTTACCAAAGCTCAACCTGTTAGTGCTGAACCTGAAAGCACTAAAAAGCGCAAGAAAGCAGGCTATAGCCATCAAATGTTTGTGGCAAAAAGCTCCAGTGCGAAACAAGAGGTTGACCTGCGTGGTATGACCTTGAACGAAGCTATTCCCATCGTTGATAAAGCTATTGATGATGCAATGCTGGCAGGTATCAGCCAATTGCGTTTGATTCATGGTAAAGGTACAGGTGCTTTGCGTGCAGGGTTGACTGCTTATTTGCAAAATAATCGCTTTGTGAAGAAGATGGAAATGGCATCTTTGGAAACTGGCGGTAGTGGTGCAACTGTAATCGATTTGTAAAATTAGACTTAGCTATACCGTAAGGTAATAGTTAAAATAGAGATTGACTTAATATTATTTAAAGGAGGACTATACTATGGTAATGAGTGTTGCTGCTCAACATGCTAAAGGTAAATTTGCTCAAGATAAAATTTTTGGTGCTAACGCTGCTGCGGTAGCTGCTGCTGCTAAATACGGTAAAGAAAACGTAACCAATGCAACCATTGGTGCAATCTTAGATGAAAATGAAAATTTGGTGTGCTTGCCCACTGTAGAAAAAGTTTATCGTAGCTTGGCAACTAATGAATTGATTGCTTATGCTCCCATCTCCGGTTTGCCGGAATATTTGGAAGGCGTAGTAACCGCTGCTTTCGGTGAATCTCGCCCTGACGCTCACATTGCTGCTGTTGCTACTGCTGGCGGTACTGGTGCAATTCACCACGCAATTTGGAACTACCAAAGCGAAGGTGATACTGTACTGTGCTCCGACTGGTTCTGGGGTGCTTACAAAGTATTGTGCGCTGACATGCATCGTAACTTTACTACCTACAAAATGTTGGACGAAAACAACAAATTTAATCTGCCCGCATTGAAAGAAAAAGTAGAAGAACTTCTTGCTAAACAAGATAATTTGCTCTACATTTTGAACACTCCTGCTCATAATCCCACTGGATACAGCTTGAGCGAAGAAGATATGGATGGCGTACTTGATGTTCTGAAAGAAGCTGCTAAAGGTGGCAAAAACATCATCTTGTTCCTTGACGTAGCATATATTGACTACGCAGGCGAAAAAGAAGAAGTACGTAAAATCTTCAAAAAATTGAGCGGTCTCCCTGCAAACATTTTGACCATCGTTGGTTATAGTATGTCCAAAGGTTTCACCCTTTACGGTCAACGTACCGGTGCGATGATTGGCGTATCTTCCAGCGAAGAAGTTATTAAAGAATTTGCTGATATCAATCAATACACCAGCCGTGCTACTTGGTCCAACATCAACCGTGCTGCAATGCGCACCTTGGCTACCATTTATAATGATGAAGCTTTGCTTGCTGCAGTTTGCAAAGAACGTGACGATTACTATCAAATGATTAAAGCTCGTGCTGATATCTTTACTCAAGAAGCTAAAGAATGTGGTTTACCTATGCTGCCTTATGTAGCAGGCTTCTTCCTGTCTATTCCTGCTAAAAATCCTGATGCAATCTGCGAAAAATTGCACGAAGAAAATATTTTTGCTGTTCCTCTGGCTGCAGGTGTACGTATTGCTGTGTGCGCAGTGCCTGTGAGAAAAATTAAAGGTATGGCGGCGAAAGTGCTTGCAGCAATGAAATTTGTTGGTGAGTAAAAACGTTTTGAAAGTTGGTGAAGTTAATGATTATTTTAACTTTATACAACGGAGAAATCCGCAAAATGCCAAAGGGTAGCACCTTGTTACCGTTGGCAGAAGAATTTGCTAAAGACTTTGCTACTCCCATCGTTGAAGGCATTTATAATGGTGAAACTATTGATTTGCAAACTCCTTTGCAAGAAGATGGTACAGTAGATTTTATTGAACTTAAAGGCGAAGACGGTATGCGCGTTTATGTGCGCAGTTTGCTCTTCCTCTTTATTGTAACTTCTAAAAAGCTGTACCCTGATGTAGAGGTTGAAGTGCATAACACTTTAGGTAGTGCGCTACATTGCGTGTTCAAAGGTGAAAACAAGCTTAGCGCCAAAGCCTTGAAGCTTATCGAAGCAGAGATGCGCAAGCTGGTAGAAGAAAAGGCACCTTTGAAAGATGAAGCTGGTTTAATGCTTGGTGCCTTGTGTCCCGATGCAGGTTACATTACTGATTTCAAACTTATGCCTTTCGAAGAAGGTATTATCCTTGATTACCCTAACTTTAGCGATTGGAATGAGCTCATCAATTTTAAAGATTTGACCAAATTGAACGCTGCCTTTCGTGAAAGCGAAGAATGGGCAGAACGCATTAAGTGCGACACTATTGCTAAGCTGAATAATTATATTGACCAAGGCGTTGCCGATAAGATTATCCAAATGGCAGAAGCTCTTCACGAGAAAAAGTTTGCTGCCATTGCTGATGAAATCGCTAAACACCGCGACAAAATTAAGATTGTTCTCATTGCTGGTCCGTCATCTTCTGGTAAGACTAGTTCTACCCAACGTATTAGCATTCAACTTGCTGTCAATGGTATTCGTCCCATACCTATTTCTATGGACGATTACTATGTGAATAGGATAGACACTCCTCGCAAACCCAATGGTGATTACGATTTTGAAACTGTAGACGCCATTGATTTGGAATTGTTCAATGCTCACTTAAAGCGTTTGTTGAACGGTGAAAGAGTTAAAGTTCCTAAGTACAACTTCCAAACCGGACTGCGTGAATATCGTGGCAACGAATTGCAGCTTACGGAAAACTCCGTCCTTTTGGTGGAAGGCATTCATGGTTTGAATGATAAGCTTACCGCCGCAATCCCTGCAGAAAATAAGATTAAGATTTATGTTAGTGCTCTGATTCCGTTGGCATTTGATAACTACAATCGCATTAACACTACTGATGTGCGTTTGCTCCGTCGTATGGTGAGGGATAGTCAGTTCCGTAGCCACGATGCATTGGAAACTTTAAGACGTTGGCCCGATGTACGTGAAGGCGAAGAAAAATACATCTTCCCCTTCCAATGCAGTGCTGATGTGATTATGAACACCAATCTTATTTACGAAATGGCTGTTATCAAAAAGTACGCAGAGCCTTTGCTTGAAGCAGTGCCTCGTGAAGCTGGCAAGCCGTATATGATTGCCAGACGCTTGCTCCGACTTTTGAAGAACGTTAAGAGTATGGAAGACGATGTTATTCCTAACAACTCTCTCTTGCGTGAATTTATCGGTGGCAGCGTTTTCAAAGAAGCGTTGTAAAAATTTAATAGCTGATAAAAAATAAAATCCTGAAATTGGAAAATGTTTCAATTTCAGGATTTTTTTGTTTTATGTTTAAATTTATATATGTGTATACAAAAAGGTGTACTTTTTTGTACAGCAACTACGCTACTAAAAATTTAATATATTTGTAATTTTTAAAATAACACTTTTGTAAAAAGTGTGTTATAATAAGCAATAACAAAGACGTACAAAAAAGTACACTCTTTTGTTAAATTAGAAAAGTATTTATTTGAATTCGATGGTGATTTGTATGGAAGAAATGAAGCTCATAGGTCGCAGAATCAAAACCTTGCGAATGAGTAGAGGTGTATCGCAATTAGAGCTGGCAGAAGCAATTGGCATGAGCCAGACGAATTTGAGCAATGTGGAGAGTGGCAGGACTGCTTCCACCATACAGGTGCTTTTAAAAATTCGTAAAGTGCTTAACTGCAAGATGGCAGATTTTTTTGCAGATATCGATAATGTTCCAGATAATGAGCCCAAGGTAGAAGTACCTAAATCCATTGAATTGGAAGATGCTGTAAAAATTTTGAAACTGCTGAAAGCAGTGGAGATTAAAGGGTTATAGGTTATGATACGTCGGGAAGCAACGACGTTTTGTAATAAATTTCTTACTTAGCTTTGACTAAAAAATATTATGAAAGAAGGCGAATTTTTATGAGTAAGAAAATGATGAAAAGAAGCTTGGCACTTGGTGCATTGATGGCGTTTG
>JBGVIJ010000022.1:0-26555 GCA_045123075.1 Phascolarctobacterium sp.
AAAAGGGTAACGGATATTTTACCATTACTTTCCGTAGTCGTAACCTTGGACAAATAATGCTCAACTTCCGGCACCTTTGCCAAATACTCATCAAAAACTACTAAGACTTCGTTGGTTTTATCAGCATTATAGCCACGCGGAAGTTCAATGCTAATTTGAATAGCGTTCTCATCAGTACGAGGCATATATTCAGAACCAACAAGTCCCAAAGGAACAAGCATTACAGAACTGATAAAAGCAAAAGCGATGCCTAACATTATTTTTTTAGGTTTTGCTAAGCAACGTTTTAAAAAGTTACCATAATCTTCAGTAGCTTGGTATTCAAACCTATCCACCCAATTCCAGAACTTACCTTGCAGCACAAGCAAACCATTAGCGTAAAGCTTGGATGCCATCATAGGCGTTAAGGTAAAGGAAACTACCAAAGACATTAAGGTTGCAAAAACAATTGTTAAACCAAACTCTTTAAAGTATTGGCCTGTAGTGCTTTCCAAAAATGCGATTGGTAAAAATACAACGATATCGCACAAAGTCATGGCAACTGCTGCCATACCAATTTGGTTGCGTCCTTTTTCTGCAGCTTCATCTGCAGCGTAACCTTTTTCTAAAAATCGATGAATGTTCTCCAAAACAACTATGGAGTCATCCACCAAGATGCCTATGCAAAGAGCCATACCCATCAAAGACATCATATTAAAGGTAAAGCCTGCCATATACATCAGGAAAAAGGTTGCGATTAAGGAAACAGGAATTGCTACGATTACTGCGGATGAAGATTTCCACCCACGCAAAAACAAATACAAAACAAGGCTTGTAGTAACCAAACCTTCAAGCAAAGTATGTAAGGTGTTTTTCAAAGAACTTTTGATAAAATCAGATTGGTCATATACCATAGTAAAGGTGTATTCCGGATAACTGGCACGTAATTTTTCCAGTTGGCTGACAACACCATCTGCAGTCTTAACGATATTAGCGCCACTTGCCTTATAAACTTCCAACGCAATAGCATCATTACCGTTAACGCGACTATACATGGTAACTCGTTTATCCTGCACCTTTACTTCCGCCACATCTTTTAGGGAAATATACTTGCCTTTGGCAGAAGTTATACTGATATCTTCAATTTCTTTAGCATCGGTATATTGTGAATCAAGTCTGACAGTTGTTTGAAGCACGTCAGAATAAACTGAACCAGCAGAATAAATAACGTTTTCTGCCTTAACAGCATCAATAATATTTTTCAAGCTTAAACCGTAATAACTAAGCTTGTTTTTATCTACCTCGATGGCAATTTCTTTTTCCCTGCCACCAGTTACAATTACTTCTGAAACGCCGCCAGCTTGTTGTAACCTTTCTGCAAAAACATTTTCTGCCGTAGAATAGACGGAAGAAAGTTCAAAAGGAGCAGTTACTGCTATCTCCATAATAGGATAATCTTCAGAAGCACGTTTTAAAACCACAGGTTCGTCCATATCTGCAGGTAAGTTTTTACGAATAGTGCTTACCTTTTTTGTCGCTTCGATAGCAACCAAATCTGCATCTGCTTCGGGCGTGAGCTCTACAAAGATTTCAGCCCTACCTGGTCGCGTTGCAGAACGAACTTGTTTAAAATAAGAAATTGACGATAATGTATCTTCAATCGGTTTGGTAACTTGTTCTTCTACTGATTCCGTACTTGCGCCAGGATAATTTACAATGACACTTATGTAGTTGGAATCATGTTCCGGCAAAAGTTCAACACCAATTTTATTAAAGCTGAACAAGCCCAAAATGATAACCAAGGCATAAATCATGGTTATACCAATAGGTCTCTTAATGGAAAATTTTGTTATGTT
This sequence comes from Phascolarctobacterium sp., assembly GCA_045123075.1. Taxonomy (GTDB): domain Bacteria; phylum Bacillota; class Negativicutes; order Acidaminococcales; family Acidaminococcaceae; genus JAHHUH01. Next base: position 1,836 of record JBGVIJ010000022.1, read on the forward strand.
CATAACTTACCATCCTCGTTTGCCTGTACATCAACGGCAACACCGTTACGCAAGCGTGATAAGTTATCTATTACAATGGTTTCCCCTTCGCTGATGCCACTAGTGATTTCTACTTGGGTATCATTACGAATACCAGTTTTAATGGCACGTTGTTCAACCTTATTTTTATCTTTTATTACGAAAACATAATACTTACCATTTTTCTCAACCACTGAAGTCTTATTGAGGGAAATGGTATTTTCTTTTTGCAGGTATTTAAATTCGCTTTTAGCAAACATACCAGCTTTAACTGCTTCGCTAGTTTTTAATAAAGCTAATCTTACAGCAAAGCCATTGGTTTCTTCACCACTTGCCGGACTAACATAAATTACTTTGGCAGGGAAGGTTTCACCCAAAACTTCGATATTTACATCAACCTCTTGGTCAACATTAAGCAAAGCTGCATCACTTTCAGAAACAACGCAGTCCACATAAACACTGCTATTATCTACAATGGTCAAAAGCTTTGTTCCGGCAGGAGCGTAATTACCAACTTCTGCATTACGATAGCTAATAATGCCTTTACGAGGAGCTTTCATTACCATATCATTACGTTGGTTCAGTAATAAAAGGTAGTCATTGTATTTTTGCTCACCATCTTGCATTCTGGCAAAAACAGCAGCAGGCATATCTTCCATTTGCACTTGGTTAGCAAGCTCTTCATAATTAGCCTTTGATGCCAACATAGTTTGCTTTACATTATCCACTTCCAGTTTAGATACAGCACCAAGCTCTAAAAGTTTTTGATAGCGTTCATAATTAGCCTTATGTAATTCATAAGTTGCCTTGTATCTATCAAAGCTTGCTTTATATTCTGTTTCGTAAGCCAAAGCCTTGCCATGGTATTCCCCATATTTAGCCTTTGCTTCTGCAATTTTCAAATCAATATCTTGTAATTCTTGCTCGATGAGAATATCGTCAACATTTACTTCATCACCTAAATCCACATTTACTGCGGCAATTCTACCAGCGTATTTATTTACGATATTGATTTTTGCCAAGGCAGTTGTCTTACCAAACAAGGAAATGTTTTTATACATTGGTTGTTTTGTAACAACCATCGTTCTTACCAAAGGCTTGATAATAGCGCCCTTGGCTTTAGGCTTGTTCATAAATATCTTGCTTGACAAAATAACAAGCAAGCCTAAAACTGCGATGGCAATAAGCACTTTATATTTGTTGTTTAATAAAAGTTCTTTATAACGCAACCAATACATCTCCAAAATTTAAACCTCTTATTCTCCCAAGTTTCTTACGATGCGTAAAATTTGTTCCTTGGAAAGCTGACGCAAATTGTAATAGCTTGCGCCCATAGCTTGAGCTACCTTTTTAGCAACACCAAGCTTAATAAAATCATTTTCTGTATCAATAACTACGGAAGTTATTTTTGCTTTGCGAATCTTCTCTGCCATCTTGATTGCAGCTTCGATGGGGTCACCGCCATTTTCTTCAACGGCGTTAGCCCTGCCATCAGTTACAAGTACAAGGATGGGTTCAAGTTCGCTATCCTTTTTATTTAATTTGGCAAGAGTGAGAAGTGCAGTAGCCAAACCATCTGCCAAAGGAGTTTTCCCGCCTGTAGGCATTTCCGCTAAACGTTTTTGTGCAAGGTCTACACTTCGAGTAATTGGCAAAAGCACCTCTGCCTTTTGACGACGAAAAGCAATCATGCCAACACGGTCACGCTTTTGGTACGCATCTTGGAGCATATAGAATATGGCCCCCTTCACAGAACTCATTCTTTCGCGAGCTCCCATGGAGCCACTGGCATCTACTGCAAAAAGGAAAGTGTTGCCAATGCGTTTTTCCCTTACCTTTTGGCGTAAGTCCTCTTTTTGGATGTTCAAAGCACAACCATTTGCTTCTCGCATTCTTTGATAAGGTGCTGCTGCACGAATAGTAGCATCAAAAGCCAAGTCTTCCACTTTAGATTTAGGAAGCTCTGCTCTAACATAGCGACCTTGCTTTAAATCTGTTTTCGTTGCACTACGTTTGCCACTACCTCTACGTAATGCATTATTCTTGCCCATATCAAGAACAAGCTTAGGAATTTTAAAGCTTCTATCTATGTCAGCAATCTGTTCTTCGGGAGCAAGCTGGTTACTATCCCGTTCCTCTTGTTTTTCTTCATCCTGCTCTTCGTTTTCGTCGCTATTTTCGTCACTGCCATCATCTTCGTTATCGGGAAGCTGTGGCGGAGGAGGAAGTTCGTCAGGTTGATTGTCTTCGCCTTGGTTATCATCCTGCGGATCTTGATTTTCTTCTTGCTCTTCATTTTGCTCTTGGTCTTCCTGTTCCATCTCTTCAGGTTCAGGAGGAGTACGCATACGATGAGGAAGAACATACACTGCTGCTTCCTGCATATCTTGCGGCAAAATATAAGTGCGTTTTGCTAAAGCAGCAATGGCACGAGCAGCTTCCAATAAATAAATTTCTGCCCTATGACCTGCACAGTAAGCTTGTGCGCACATTTGCGCCGCCAACTGCATCATAGCTTCGCTAATTTCTACCTGCGCCAATGTTTCACGTGAAACATTTATCAGTTCGCGCAGCTCTTCTGTTTCTTTTGCGTACTGCTTTCTAAATTCAGCAATGTTCTTGCCAAAAGCCAAAGCACGTTTAATAATCTCTACCCTGCTTGTAGTTTCAAGCTCACCTTGAACATCAACGTACATACCAAATCTATCCAGAACATGACCAGGTAAAACACCTTCTTCCGGATTCATAGTACCAATGACAGTATAGTTAACCTCATGAGTAAAAGAGATACCATCTCTTTCCACATGGTTAAAGCCTGCAGAATTAGCATCTAAAACTGCAGTCAGAAGTTCTTGTCTTAACAAGTTTGCTTCATCTATATACAAGACGTTATCGTTCGCCCTGCCTAAAATACCGGGCAAAAAGCGACGTTCGCCTTTACTTACAGCGTATTCAATATCAATGCTGCCAAAAAGCATATCTTCGGTAACATTTAAAGGCAAATCTATAATTTTACGGGGAGTAAGTAATTCTTGTGTAGCACGAACCAAAGTAGTTTTTGCCGTACCCTTACGTCCACCAATTAAAAGACCTCCTGCGTATGGATTAACCAAGGCAATGAGCAAAGCACGCTTTGCCTGCTCCTGTCCCACCACCGCAGCAAAAGGATATGTTGCGTGCAGCATCATTCATCTGCCCCTTTCACGCTTCTTGTCCTAAAAAAGCTTCTACCTTATTCCAATCCAATTGACCTTCTTCAAAAGGACGACGGCGCATACGGTGAGGCAGTACAAGTTTCGCCGCCATTTTTACATCTGCCAACTCAACTTCTTTATGTTCATTAAAAGCAGCCAAAGTCAAAGCAGTTTTGATAACGGTAATATCTGCACGGTGACCATCAACGCCAAGTTCAACAGCAAGTTTAGCAACAATTTCTAATGTTTCATCGCTGATGGTTACGTTAGGCAGAGCTTTACGAGCTTGCATAATTTTATCAGCAAGTTCTTTTTGCTCATCTTGATAGCTTGCGATAAATTCATCTGCATTATCTTCATAAGCAAGACGACGCTTAATAACTTCTACACGTTGGCTAGGATCGTGTTCACCGGTTACAACTACAGAAAGACCAAAGCGGTCTAAAAGTTGCGGACGAATATCGCCTTCTTCCGGATTCATGGTACCAACCAAAACAAAACGTGCCGGGTGAGAATAAGATACACCTTCACGTTCTACAGTATTTATACCCATAGCAGCAGCGTCAAGCAATACGTCTACAACATGGTCATCAAGCAGGTTGATTTCATCAACATATAAAATATTGCGGTTAGCTTGCGCCAAAATACCAGCTTCAAATTTTTTCTCGCCGTGTTTAATAGCGTGTTCAATATCTAAAGTACCAACTACTCTATCCTCAGTAGCGCTAACAGGCAATTCCACCACACGCATATTAATTCGTTCAATGTTATGAACTGTGCCAGATGCAGTAGATTTTGCACAATCATCGCAAAACAGATTAGCATTATGAGGGTCACAATTAAATCTGCAACCATGGACAGCTTCCATTGCAGGGAGTAATTCTGCCAACGCACGCACTGCTGTAGATTTTGCTGTACCTTTTTCACCTTTAATCAACACCCCTCCTAAAGCTGGATTAATTACGTTTAAAATTAACGCCAATTTCATATCTTCTTGTCCAACAATAGCAGTAAAGGGGTAAACCGCAGTTCTTTTCATCTTATCTCCTCCGTTATTGGTAATAGTTCTTATTAAAATTCAGATACGATTATAAACCATATACTGCCTATATACTCAATAGCTAATAGTTCATAAAGTACAAAAACTGACAGGAATTTTAAAATTCCTGTCAGTTTTTATTTTGCAATCGCACTTCGCTTCAAAGCACACTCACTCTTATAGGCAACCGGTTCTCCGCTTCCGTACCAACGAGCGAAGCAACCGCCACCACATTGTCTAAAATCGGGACACTCTTTACAAAAGGACATGCTCTTGGAAATTCTGCTACTTACCTTATTTACAAGTACTACATCCAAACCATCCTGCACATTGCCAATATAAAACTCTTCGTCCCCAATTAAGGAAGAACAAGCATATATTTTACCGCTTGCTTCTACGAAGGAAGCTTCACCGTTCATGGCGTAACAATGTCCAAACTCACGACATTCTTCCGTGCAGGCAAGCTTTGCTCTTTCTTGTTGAGCAATCTTAATTTCGTACCCAACCATTTTGCTAAGCAACTTATTTCGTAAATAAACTTGTTCCATTGCTTGTGCCATTTCCATTTCCGTAGGCGGTACCAGTCCACTACCACGCCCTTGCCCTCGCAATAAATCGAAGCCAATTCTACGCACATTACCTAAAAAGTACGCCATCTCTACAATTCCGGCAAGTTCGTTTACATTATCCGCAGTTACGACGCAAGTAATACCACAAGCAATATTGTTCCGTTTCAAAACTTCCAAGCCTTGTAAGATTTGTTCCGTCGCACCTTTGCCATCCTTAGTTAAACGCAATTTATCGTTCACTTTTGGTTTACCATCAAGACTTACGCCAATAGCAACCTTGTTTTTAAAAAGGTACTTGGCAATTTGGTCACTTAATAGGGAGCCATTAGTCTGAATTTGCAAAACAGCAGGTACTTTATTTTCGTAGACATAACTAATAACAGCATGCAGAACTTTAAAATTTAAGAGGGGTTCACCACCGCTAAATTGAATGATGAACTTTTCCCCTTCTGGCAAACTGCTCACCGCCATTTTTACAGCGGCAAGAGCAGTTTCCACAGACATCATTTCTTTATTATGTTCTGCTGCGTAGCAGTAACGACAAGCAAAATTACATTGTCCTGTTAAGCTAAGCACCAAGTTTTTTATTTTAGGAGTTAGCATCACTGCGTTCCTCAATCTCACCTTCAATAGAAAGATACAATTTTTGCAGTTCGCTTTTGGTTTCTGGCTTAGCATTCCACAAACCGCGTTGTTCAGCTTCTAAAAGAACTTCTGCCATGCGTTGCAATGCCCAAGGATTTACATCACGCAACCACTCTTGTACTTTGGGGTCGAAGGTATATTTTTCTGCATATTTTTCGTACATCCAATCTTCCATTACGGCACTGGTTGCATCCCATTGGTAGCTATGAGCAAGCATATTTGCCATATCAGTTGCACCTTTATAACCGTGCTTCATCATACCTTCAATATATTTCGGGTTGATGGATTCACTACGGAAGATGCGTTTTGCTTGTTCCTGTACGCTATACATCTTAACTTTGCTTCTATCAGTACTATCACCACAATAAGAGCGAGGTGCACTACCTTTAATGCTTCGAACAGTTGCAATCATACCACCGTGATAAGCGTTGTAGTCATCACTGGACAGCATATTGGTTTCGTGATTATCTTCATTTTTAATGGTGATATCCAAACTGCCCATACGTTTACGGAATTGTTGAGGCAAGAATTTACCTTTAACCTTGCCCCCGTAAGCGTGACCGCCCCATTTAACATATACTTCTGCAATATCATCAAGGGTTTCCCAATTTTTAGCTTCCAAGAGTGCGCTGACACCTGCACCGTACACACCTTGTTCATCACCAAAAATTCTAAAGGCGGCTTGTCGCCAAGCATCTTCCTTGTCCATACCTTCCGCTTCCAGTTCAGCACTATCTTCAAGGATATGCTTACGCACATAGTTTAGTTCTACATCTTCTTCCAAACCACCAACAAGCAAAGTAGCTTTGTCAAGAAGTTCCATAATAGCAGGCATAGTATCACGGAAGAGGCCACTAATACGAGCAGTAACGTCAATACGCGGGCGACGCAGTTCAGTCAAAGGAATAACTTCCAATCCGTTAACACGCATACTGCCTGCTTGATAGATAGGACGCACGCCCATAAGATAGAGGAACTCTGCTACACATTGACCGTGACTACGCATATTGGCACCACTCCACAAAACGATGCCAATATTTTCAGGATAATGACCTTCTTCAGCAATGAAGCGTTCAATAACTTGGTCACCTAAAGTTTTACCAAGCTCCCACGCCGCCGGAGTAGGCAAAGTACGCGGGTCAACACCATAGAAGTTACGACCAGTAGGCAGTAAATCCGCACCGCCACTAGTAGGTGCACCGGATTGACCAGGTTCCACATACTGACCTTCCAAGCCACGCAACAAGTTTTCTTGTTCCTGAGTAGTCAGTTCCAGATTAGGATGAATGGTATTACAAATGTATTGGCAAACATTTTGCAAGGCTTCTTTAAAATCTGCATTACCTTCTTGCACCCAAGCAAGAGCAAAAACATCAGCCAACCCTTCATCAGTAAAGTCTTTGTCTTGTAAAAGTTTAATCACTTCTTGGCTTTGCTCAGTAATTTTATCAAGTAAAGCTGCGTAAGTAATGTTCAAGGGTTCGTAAATCAGGCTGCTGTTTTCTAAAAGATAGTAATAATCAAAGCCATAATAATTGGAAAGGACTTGGTTCAAGCTAGGCACATCACCATTGTTCAAACGGGTAAGCATCCATAAATATTCTGTCAAACCTTCGTCAACAGGAGGTTGTCCCAAAATATGCAAGCCTACATGTACTTCCATATTTTTCAAATCAGTAATGTAATTATGCAGCGCCATTACATATTCACTAAACGGTTTTTCTTCGTCATAAACTACTTCGTCCTGTAAATTGGCAGCAGCAACTTTTTCTTTAACCAAGGCTTCTAAACGAGGTAAGTTTTCCGGTTGAGTAGTTTCAAAATGCACATACTCATCCATAATTTTTTCCAGCTCGTCTAATTCGTCATATACGCCAGCTTTAGACTGAGGAGCAGGCAAATGTTCGATTAAGCAGGCAGCACCACGGCGTTTAGCTTGGATGCCTTCACCAGTAATAGTGATGTTGTAGGGATAAATGTTAACCAAATCTCCAAGTGCCAAATCAGGATAGCAAGTGCAATCAAGGCCTGCATTTTTACCTGGCAACCATTCCAAGTTACCATGAGTACCAATGTGAGCAACTGCATCTGCTTGCCAAATATCCCTTACCCAACGGTAAAAACCTAAATAATGGTGGGTAGGTGCACAATAAGGAGAATGATAAATTTTACTGGGGTCTTCACCAAAACCACGCGGAGGTTGTACGGTAACGAAAACATTGCCGTTCATAGTTCCGGGCACTAAAAGATTACCGTCGTATTCCATAACAGTACCAGGTGCTTCGCCCCAATCCTTAATCATTTGTTCCTGTACTTTAGGTGCAAAGGTAGCAAAGAACTTTTTATATTCAGCACCGGAAATTTTTTGAGCTTCCGCAATTTGTTTTTCAGTAAGCAAATTTTTATCATTAGTTGCGTTAGAAGTAAGCTCTGCAATAAATTCTTTAGTGTCCGCAGGAATTCTATCTACCTTATAACCGCGTTCTTTCATCGCCGCTAAAACCCTGCGGATACTTTCAATAGTATCTAAACCAAAAGCACTACCGATATTAGAATTACGAGGCGGATAGTTATGGAAGATGATAGCAATTTTTTTATCTGCATTTTCTTTACGACGCAGCTTTGCCCATTTACCTGCTTTGCTTACCATTCTTTGTACGCGTTCAGGAATAGGCAAATAACGCACATCGCCATTTTCTAAAACTTTTTTATAAGCAATGGGAACACCATGAATAGTTCCGTCAAATTCCGGCAAGGAAATTGCAATGGAAACTTCCATAGCGTTCATACCCTCAAGGCTTTCTTTCCATTCCTCATAAGCAGTCATAATGGTATAGCCTGCCAAAATAGGAACATTCCATTTTTTGAAATAATCAACGGTGATACTACCACTGCTACTTAAAGAGAATTTCATTACATTGATAAGTGCATCAATGGCAGCTACACCATCTTTACAGAAAAAGGAATCAAACACTTTTGTCAGACTGGGCATACCCATTTCTTCGTTAGGCATACCATTACTGAACACACAAATAGCATTCATACCCTGTGCTTCAATTTCTTCAACAGTTGCACTTTGGTAGGTTAAATCTCCCCACACCCATTCGTCACGGTAAAATAGCATACCAACCGTGGGTTTACTTTCATCACAAAAATCTCTTTGGTATTCTGCCAAATCAGTATAAACCTTTTGCGCACGAGGATGATAAATACCGCACCAATGAATAGGATCAGGTTTTTCAATATCAATCGCTTCACCAGTAATGCATTTATCTACATACTGCCACAAATTATAATAATTGCGTTCGCCGCCAAAGGAAGAATACTGTTTCAAAGTAACAAGTTGTTCCGGAGTGAAACCGTATTTCAATTCGCCTTCGTTAGTACCAGCAGCGTCAATATAATAGGGAATCTTCTTTCCATCTAAAAACTTAAGCAAATTTTTCAAGAAGGGAGTGTCCAACCCACTACCCATCCATTTAAGCAATACTACATCAGTATCACTCAAATTATCGCTCCACTTTTTATCCCATACAGTTTTTTCAGTAATCCAATGGCACGCGCAAACATTACTTATCTTTTCTTCACGTTGTAAGCGTTCCACAGTTTGCTGCATCATACCCATACGGCGAATAACGTTAGTCAAAAATAAAATCTTACTCATTTTTACCTCTCTCTAAAAGAATTGCTGACGCATTCTTCTAAGCAAATATAAGAAATAGGGTGTACCCAAAAGCGCAGTCATAATACCAACACGCACTTCAGACGGCGGAATAATGGTTCTACCCAAGGTGTCGCAGAACACAAGAAACATTGCACCACCTAAAGCACTTGCAGGAAGCAAAATGCGATGGTCAGGGCCAAGCAGCATCCTCATCATATGGGGAATAACCAAACCTACAAAACCAATGCTACCACTTACACAAACGGAAGTTGCCGTAGTCATAGCTGATACGAACAGCAAGCCCATACGAAAAGCAGTAACAGGCATACCTACAGCCTTTGCTTCTGTTTCGCCGAGCACCAAAATATTTAAATGACGAGCCATAAGAAGCATAATGCAAATACCTGTCAGGACGGGGCCAATAGCAAGGTAAACATGTTCCCAACGGCGATAGTCGAGACCGCCAACCATCCAGAAAAGATACTGTTGCAATTTTTGCTCGTTCATAAAAGTAAGCAAACCGGAAGTCATTGCCCCAAGCAGCATACCAACGGCAACACCGGCAAGGAGCAAAGTCATTACCGGAATCTTACCATTGCGCATAGCAAGGAATACCGTCAAACAAACTGCGCAAATACTTCCGCAAAAAGCAAAGGCAGGCATTGTGTACATACTACTTGTAGCACTACCCAAGGCAATGGAAAGTACTGCACCGGTAGCAGCACCTGCAGATACACCAATCAAACCAGGGTCAGCCAAGGGGTTACTAAAAATCCCCTGCATTACTGCACCGGAAATACCAAGAGTTGCACCAACTAATACACCAACCAACATCCGCGGCATACGAATAAACCAAATAACTGCCACCTGTTCGCGTGTAAAATCGTTCTCACTAAAAAATGGTAAACCAAGCTTGTGGCAAACTATGGCAAGGCAACTTTCCAAAGGCACATCAATCTGACCAAAGGTTAAAGAACCAAAGGCAACTGCCACGAGAGCAATGCCTAAAGCAATCAATGCCAAACCACTATTCTTTCTTTTTATAATCAAGTTTCATCACCCCTAAATAATTCCGGGTAAACTGCTTTCGCAAATTCTTCCACCGCATCTACAATGTGATGGCTCGCTACATAACGATACTTGTCCGAAACAAATTTAATCTGATTATTTTTGATAGCTTTCACATCTTTGTAAGCAGGGTCATTCTTAATTTGAGCAACATACTCATCAATATTATGCTTATTGTCGTAATCCCAAGTAGCTAAGAAAAAGATATCAGGATTAACACGCACCACTTGCTCCTTACTAATATAACCAGTAGCAAGTTCAGTAGGAATTTGCGCCACGCCGTTGATAATATGAGCTTTGCTTATCATACTGTCAATCAAGTCACCCTTACGTCCCATAGCAGAAAGAAAATTAAAAGCTACTACTGTCTTTCGTTTACTATCAGGAATTTGGGAAAGTTTTGCTTCCAATTTATCCATACGCTCGTCCATCCGTCTTACAAGCGCTTCACCTTTAGCTTTCTCCCCAACAGCTTCACCAAGCTTCAAAACTTTTTGACGCATTTGCTCATAATTTTTAGGTCTGCTGGCAAGATAAACTTTTAAACCTAAAGCATCTAAAGCGTTAATAATATCACTGCTCATTGCAGTAGTTGCTAAAACTAAATCAGGTTTTAATGCCAAAACTTCTTCAGCATTGCCATCAGTTTTGCGTCCTACTTTCTTGTATTGCTCCTTAGTTATAAAGGTAATTCCCGGATCTTCTGCCCAACGACAATAGGAAGCGATACGTTTTGCATCTACCAATTCCGTTAAAATCTCATCCGTCCCGTAGCTTAATGAAACAATCCGTTTAGGCTTCTCGTCAAAAATATGCTTTCGTCCACCTTCGTCGATGACTTCATAAGCAATTTTGTGTTCGTGTACTTCTTTTTGAGTTACTTCTTTGCTACCGCAACCACATACACAAAAGGCAAGCATAACTAAGCAGATTAACCAAAGTCTTTTCATTTACTCACCTGCTTATTCATTACGCTAGTAATATACAAATTCCAAAGTCTTTGTAGCATGTGTGCAGCACCTTTAATGCCAACGAAAGGAGTTTCCGTTAAATGAACTTCGTCCGTACTGGGGAAAGCAATGTTGCAACTGGAGAACTTACAATTTTTACGACGCAAATTGGAAGATTCACTACTACTTGCCAAAAGTAAAAGGTCATCACCTTTTGCAAAAACTTCTTCGATAGCAGCATAGTCTTTACCGGCAACGAGTACTTTATCTGCCACATCGCAATAATTATTTTGTTCTACATCATGTTGGCAAATTACAACAAGCTCACCAGTATCAATCCATTCGCTACGCAAAGCTTGTGCCATACATAAAGCCTGTGTTCCCGGTGCAGCAACCACTACATCATCAAACCAAATGCTTCCCCAAGGCCCACGGTAATCGTTACACCAAGCAGTTAAGCGTTCAGCTTGTTCCTTACACTCATCAAGAACTGCTTTCAAATTTTCACAAGGTAGTACTGCATTTATACTTTCAAGCCATTTTTTAGTACCATCTGTTCCGTAAGGTAAACCCGCCAAAACATACGGAGTACCAAAATGATTTTTCAAATACTGTGCCATTTTCAAACCAAGCTCTTCATTACAAACAATGTTCAAACTAGCACGCCCAACACCTTGTAAAGCTTCTAAATTGCTACCAGCACCGGGAACAGTGTTAATTTCATAACCTGCCTTTTCTAAAATACGACAAAGCTCTTTTCTATCCGCAGTACCGTTATAATAAAAATCGCTTAATCCCAGTAAATTAACTTTCTTAGGCATGGTTTCTACTTTTTTCTCAGCAAACTTTTCAAAAAAAGTAATTGCAGCTTTGGTATAACCTTCTGCAAAACCACCAACTAATCCACCACAATCCATAGTCATAAACGGATAAGGTAAATTCATTTTACGGACGATGCCTGCAAGGTCATCACCTATCAAGCTTAAAGAGCAACTACTTTCCACCAATAAAAGGCTCGGCTTACGACCTTCATCCAATAACCTTTGCAATACTTTAGTCAAATACTTTTCCGTACCGTACACAATAGCATTGTTATCAGGCTGACAATTATGTAAACGTTCACCAATATCGTATTTGGCATGTTCTAAATTACGCAAAGCGTAAAAATAGCACCACAACGGTCCATTCACTAAAACTTCTGAACCAGGAATCCCTGCTATAAAAGCTGCAGCACCACTTAAAGCGCAGGTATCGACTCTATGACAAACATCTCCCCATTGATTATTGCTATACATAAATCATTCCTCCGCCACTGTGTCTGCTACACAAAGTTCTATAAATTACCTGCATAAACTCAATTTCACCCTGCGTTCCTACTTTTGGAAGCATCGGCAAGAAAATTTGCTTAATTGTTTTATCCTTAAGCTCATGAGTTGTTAAAACTACTTCTGCATTCTTCAAAAGGTCTTCGCCATTTAAATTGCTATAAATAGGTACTTTAGTATGCATTCTTAAAGCATCTTCCATTTCTTTACGATATGCTTCTTCGTAAGCATCTAGCAAAATTATACCTGTTAAATCCAGTTGTAAATTTTTAATAGTACCAAGCACAGCATCAGGATGGAAATACATTAACCATCTACCAATACAGATAACAGCTTTTTTACCTTTAGTTACTGGCAAAAATTTCTCTAAACTGCGTTCTAAAGCTAATTTTTCTTCCACAAGTACTTTACAAGCTTCTGCTTCGCAATTAAAAAGCTTACCTGTTTCTAAAAGCCACTTTTCTGTTTGTTGCCAACCTACAGGATAAACATCAGGAAAATATTTCAAGCCAAAACGTTCTTGCAGTACCTTCGTTAACTTATCAAAGCCATTATGAGTCTGTCCCCTGCCACCTAAAACTACCATACCTTCGGCACTAGTAATGTTAGGCAAATCTTCAAAAGTCATATAACCTGGAAACTGACCAATAACTTCAATTCCCATTTTGTTCAACAGTCTTGTAACTTCCGTAGCATAGTGTCCCCAAGGTCCTCCATTATCACCTAAAAGAACCACAGTTTTAGGTATTGTCTTTTGAGGATATAAAAATCTATCAATTAACTTGTGGGCAATTTCGAAATAACCCTCGTAATATTCACCATCCAAGAAACCATAGCTATCTACAGTAAGAATTGGAATATGGTATTCTTCTTCAACCTCTTTAGCAACAGCCTCAACATCATCACCTATAACACCGGCAACACAGGAGTTACCTATAACTAAACATTGAGGAGCGTACTCATTTACTGCGAACTCAATGCATTGCTTCAAGCGTTCTACGCCACCAAAAATGGAATGCTTTTCTTCTAATTGACTGGAAAGCAGCGGGACAGAGGCACGCGCTTCGCGCCTACCTTCACCCATAGTACGGTAGTGAGTGTTGATATCCATGGTGCGTGCAATATGTGCACAGGCACGGGGACTATGAAAAATTACTACTACGCCATCAGTATAGGCAACAGCACGCCATACACCTGGCATACTACAGCTACAACTTTTTCTACTATTAATAAAACGTTTTGTTTTAATTGCCATATTTTTCTACCAGCTTCTCTAATTCATCAAAAGTCATAGGTGTAGGAACACTCAACTCTTCATTATGCATGATAATTTTGCTCAAGTCGCGGTAGATTTCTGCCTGAGCACTTTCCGGTGCGTATTGCAAAACAGTTTGGCGATTATTTTCCGCTTTATTTACAACAACATCACGAGGAATGAAAGCAATGAGTTTGGTATTCAAACGTTTAGCAAATTCTTCCAGTAAATTCTTTTCGTTAGGAGTATTACGACTGTTACCGATGATACCACCCAAACGCACACCACCGCGCATCGCAAAACGCTTAACACCTTTGGCAATATTGTTAGCAGCATAAAGGCTCATCAACTCACCGGAAGAAACAATATAAATATCTGTCGCGTAGCCTTCGCGAATAGGAACCGCAAAGCCACCACAAACAACGTCACCTAAAACATCATAAAGAAGTACATCTTCATCTTCGATAACATTTAAAGAGCGTAATTTTTCCAAAGCAACAATAATGCCACGACCTGCACAGCCAACTCCCGGTTCAGGACCGCCTGCTTCTACACATTTAATATTGTTATAACCAAGATGCACAATGTCTTCTGCCAAAACTTCTTCTTTATCGCGGACTACATCTAAAACAGTTTGGCTACAAATTCTGCCAAGCAATAAACGAGTGGAATCATTTTTAGGGTCACAACCAATTTGGCAAACTTTTAAACCTTGTTCACTTAAAGCAGCGGATACATTAGCAGTAGTTGTAGATTTACCAATACCACCTTTACCATAAATAGCAATCTTTTTCATATAACAACCTCCTAATTTTGCAAAAACCATTTCAATATGATACAATATCCTACATAAATCTATTTTTAAGTTTAAACTATATAGCGATTATATAGTCAAGGGCGGAGGGTTCTTTATGACGTATCAAGAAGTCAAAGGTAATTTCTTTACCGCAGGCGAGCTAGCTAATTTATTTAACATTTCTAAACAAACTTTACTGTATTACGACAAAATTAAATTACTCTCACCGGCTTACGTTGACGAAAAAGGTTACAGACATTATTCCATTCAACAATATCTTGATTTGGAAATTATAGTAAATCTTCGCTCCTTTAATATCAGCATCGTAGTTATCAAAGATTACCTGAAAAAACGCAGCAAAGATGATTTTTTAAAACTTGTTGCCATCAAGAAAAAAGAATGTGAGGAAATCATCAAGGAAAACGAAGCAATTATTAAATCTTTAGATGTAATTTCTAAAACTGCTGAAAATAAAATACCCTTCCCGTTCAATAAGCCTCTTATTAACTTTTATGAAGAAAGGTTAATGAAAATAACACCTATTGCAGATGAAGATGATGGCAAAGAAAGAATCATCCTTTTTACCAAACATTCACAGACAGCCTTTCACAACAAGAAGTCTTTGGAAAAACATGTGGGTTGGGTAATTTCACAAGATGACCTTTTCGTAGATAAAGGCTACCATCCTACTAAAGCATATTTTTCTTTCATTCCCAATACTCCGGGACACA
This sequence comes from Phascolarctobacterium sp., assembly GCA_045123075.1. Lineage (GTDB taxonomy): Bacteria > Bacillota > Negativicutes > Acidaminococcales > Acidaminococcaceae > JAHHUH01. The sequence continues at coordinate 17,090 of JBGVIJ010000022.1, forward strand.
GAACCGTAAGCAGGCATATACTTCCTGCCGGCGAATACTTGGAAATTTATTTTAGAGGAACATATTATAAAAATCGTTCTCAGTTATTAGAAACAATAAAAAATTTCCTGCAAGTTCATAATTTAGAACCTGATGGAGACATCTATATCCTCACTATTGAAAACCACCTTTACTACGACAATACAGGTGAATATATCAATAAAATCTTTTTCCAAATCAAATCTAAATAAGAAAACGCAAGCTCTGAACTATTCAGAACTTGCGTTTTTTCTTATTTGTGGCAGTGCCCGGAGGTAGCACCACTTTTAATTTTTTCAAAAATTTGATGAGCTTCTGCTACGCTTTTACCGTTTGCTAATGCTTTTTGCATATGAATCATTGCCATACGATATTTAGCATGAACTTCGTCGTTGGGAATGGAATCAATGTTTTTCGGATCGAATTCCATAACTTTTTTGAAAATAGCATGGATTTCTTCAGAAGATTTGCCTGCAGCTTTTGCTGCTTCCACGTGCTTCATTGCGCTTGCATAGCGATGTTTGCCGTGAGGAGTGTTAGGAATTTCAAACTTGGGATGTGCACAAGTCATTTTATTCACCTCTTTATTAAATTTGGTAGTTTAGACTATACACTATATAGTCGGAATATAGTCAAGAAATTTTTCTGGATAAGCAGCTTTTGCCAAATCTTCTACACCTAAAACAAAATGTTGGGAACAAGTTAAAAGATGAGCAGAAGGAATAGTTATTACACTTTTATGTTTTCCTGCATTCGTTGTAAGGTACGCCTTATTTTCCAAAAGTTGTTGCTTTAAAAATTCAGGACTATTCTTTCCATCAAAATTCCAATCGCCTATGACAAAACTATCCGGATTAAGTTTAACAATTACTTCCTGAGATAAACGACAAGATTGTTCATAGCCAAGTTCTTGCGTAACATCCTGTAAGAAAGCTTGGCGACAAGCATCATAAAAAGTTCCTTCCGGTGAAAAGTATGCTCCATTACCACTAATGAAAAGCACTCTCCTCTTATTTTTTATATTAATCAATCTATCTTGAACTTTTTTCAAGCGCTCTTCCATTTTCGCAACAAGTTTTGCTCCGTTATCAGGTTCACCTACAACTTGAGCAAGTTCAAGTATTGCATTTTTAATTTCTTGCAAATTAGAAGGTGTCTTATAAACATAAACCTTCATTCCCATATCACGCATAGTTTGATAACTTTCCGGTGGGAAGAAATCAGAAATAAGTACCAAATCAGGATTCAACCCCATTACGCTTTCAGGAGCATTCCCATAAGCACGATTAGGTATTTTCTTTACACGCTCTACTATGTTTGAAATACCGCCATCATCTGCCAAATGAGTTACACTTATAATTCTTTCTATTGGTACTAAATCCATTAGTATTTCATCCGTCCCTATAGACATCGAAACTATACGTTGTGGTTTAGATGAGAAATTAAGCTTTGCACCGGTAATATCTGTAAGCACATAACCAGCATCACTAGTTTTATTAATAGTACTTTTTTCTTTACTACACCCCACACTCAAACAAAGTATAAGGAAACAAAAAAGAACCTGTAAAAAATTAAAATAATTAAACGCCTTAATATTTTTTAGCATTGTGCAGCCTCTTTTAAAGTTAAAGATGTCGTTATCCATTCGTTAATAAATGTATTAAATACAAACAAAGCGAAGCCGTAGCCTCGCCCTGTTTGAAAGGATAAGTATAATGTTTTATGAAAGGATGAATTTTTTAGAAGGAGTATTCAGCACCAATGAGGAAGCGACGAGATTGAGCGGGGCAATTATATGTTCCCATTGCACTATCGTAACCAGCTTGTTCGCAATATGCTTCATTGAGCAGATTATAACCCTTAGCAAATATTTTTAGATTTTGAGCCGCTTGATAGTTAATAGTCAAATCCAATGTCAAATAATCATTTTCAGCATAGGATTGTTTGTAATTGTGGATACCAGTAGAGCCACCGGCACCATATCTTAAGAATAAATCTGCATTCCATTTTTCATCATGGTATCTTACACCTAATCTATACAAATTAGGCATATAATTCCAATCCCTTTCAAAGCCTGCACCAGCATCATTATTTTCAACTTTGATGTAAGTATAAGAAGCTTCTAAATCTAAATTATTATTTAATTTATGATTGGCAGTTAATTCTAACCCTCTTTTCTTTTGCTCATCAACATTGCGTACATAAGCAGTTGCCCAACCATCATTAGTATACCAATCAATCGCATCCTTTAAATCGCTCTCAAAGTAATTTAATCCAATATTTGTTTTGTCAGATACACTTACCATATATCCTACAGACCAAGTATCACCAGTTTCAGGCTTCAAGTCAGGATTACCAAACATACCATAACCGCCACCATAATCTACAAAATAATACAAATCATCTGTATTAGGTGCTTTAAATACTTGTCCCCAATTGATGTATGCATGACTATGTTCATTAAACTTTTTATTTAATCCTGCACTAAAGGTAGTTTCATTACCAGCTTCACTATGATTATCATAACGTGCACCTGCATTCAATGACCAAGACGGAGCAAATTCCCAAACATCGTTAACAAACAACGCAACGTTATCAATTTTCTTCTCATTTTGATAATATAATTCGTTAAATGCCTTTGCTTCACGCCAAGATGCACCTACAACTAATTTATTAGTATCAGAAAGAGTAATGGCTTGTTGTACATCTAAACCATTAGTTTTTTCTTGCATACCACCAGAGAAATAATAATCTAGTTCATTATGATAAAATTGTAAGTAACCTTGGTCTTTTTCATTTAATGTCCAATCATATTTTGCATAAAAATTATCAGTACGTTTTTCAATACGCTGAGAAGCATATTTTAATTGAGAAGTACCATAACCATCAGATTTACTATAGTCATAACCTACTGAAAGATTACTATCATCAGTTAATTCTTGAGTTATATTTACTGAAACTTTTTCATTATCCATATTTAAATCATACGGCCAACGTTTGGTAGTATCAGTTTTATAGTCTCTATACTTATAATAATCTTGTTTATACTTAGAAGCAGAAACATTAACTCCAGTCTTATCCTGTTTAGCTGAATACATAACATTATAGTCTTGAGTTCCATTAGAACCAAATCCAACAGAAACCTTGCCAAAACTTCTATCTGCTTTTTTGGTAATAATATTAACAACACCACCTACAGCATCAGAACCATAGAGTGCCCCACCAGAACCTTTCAATACTTCAATACGATCAATTACTCCTACATCTGGTAATTGATTCAAATCATAGCCAGATCGTCCGTTCATTGTACCAATATCAAAGTTAACTCTCCTACCATCTATTAATACTAAAACACGTTCATCACCATTAAGCATAATAGCTTTTTCATACGAGCCATTACCTTTATCTAAAACATTTGCACCAGGTATGTCTTTCATTACTTCTGCTACATCAGTATAATGTCTACTTTCAATTTGTTCAGCAGTTACAACGGTAATATTTGCAGGAGTATCCACTAATTTAGTTTCAGTTCTCGCAGCAGTAACTACATACTCATCCAAAGTAAAAGTATCCAATTCACTTGCGTGTACTGGTGTACCCCATTGCACAGAACCTAAAATCAGCGCTGTCATAAGCATTGCTTTAGTCATCTTTTTCATAACTTCATCTCCTAACCATTTTTCAACTTTCCTAGATTAAGTGTTAACTTAAAATTATCGTTCCATCTTTAATGATTACGCTAAAATGTGAGAGTGAAGCATTACCTTAATCAAGATGTTTTACATCTTATATAATAGCCTATATAGTAACTTTACAGTCAAGAAAATATTTATACAGGTTAAACCTAGAATTACTTTTATAAACAAATAATCTCAAATTCATTAGAGATTATTCTTTTAGAATTCTTGTCAAATTCAAATAGCAATACCGCTTCAGCACCACTATACCTACATATAATTTTTTCGTCTTGAATAATGACACTTTCGCCAACAGTCATATCCATCCAATTTGTTTTTCCCGTTTGGTTACACAACACAAAAGGTAGTCCTGTAATTTTAGTAACCTTCTTCCACGATAGTAAGGGACTTCCCATCTCAGGAGTTGCCGGCCAAGCAGCAATATCTATAATAAATTCAGCACCTTGCTCTTTTAAAGATAAAGGTCTTTCATCAAACCAAGAATCAGCACAAACAAGTACACCTACATTTAAGCCATCACAATTTGTTGTGCTAACTTTTTCTCCTGGACTAGCCCACTTTTCTGCACCATGTTTTTCTCCGTAAATTTTACGATGCCTACTTTGAAGGGCTCCATCTGGAGAGAAAACAAAACATGTATTATGATGCAGGCTAGTTTCAGAATCGTATTCTCCACAACCAAGTAAAAGATAGACATTTTGTTCTTGAACTGCTTTACGGATGCTATCTAAATATGGTGCAGGCTGAACTTCCAACTTACGAGTTTCATCTAATCTATGGAAGTAGTAGCCTTGTACCGCAGTTTCAGGTGTAACTACAATTCTCGCACCATTTTCTCCTGCTATTTTTATAGCTTGCTCTATTTTTTTAAGATTACTTTCTTGTGGACCACAACTTACTTCTAAATGACAAAGTGCAATCTTCATAAAACAACTTCCCTTTCTCTACGCTTGTTTCGCTTTAATAATCTTATTGAATAAAACTTTCCAAGGAACAAGCATTCCATCTATATCAACTTTTGAAATTTGCTCACCTTCTACATTGTAAAAAGAGGCAAGCGTATCTAAAATACTTTGTCCAGCCAATTGCATTTCTTCTGCACTGATAAGCTCCCACAAGAATTGGTCAAGTAAATGGATATATAAAGATGTATAGGTAAGCATAGCTTTATCTTTAGCAAGATTTTCAGCAGCTAATAGATATACAGGTTTAATATTTTCTTTAGTACACTCTTGATATTCTTCCCACATTCCACCGGGTAAAATGCCAAATCGTTTTAAACGACGGAACACGTTATGCTGCATAGCTGCATTCAGACCAGCTTGTTTTTCCAAAGCACGCTTTACTGCTTTGATTACCACCTTACCAATCAACTCACCAAGCTTGGAATGTTTACCAGTATTTTCAAAATACAACTTGCTTTCAGAATTAGCAACAATAATAGTTTGGTCTGTACCGGAACCAGTTGCCAAACCATTGGAGTAATTGCTGCCTGCCAAAAGTTCTTGAATAGCAGCAGTCTTGGCTTCCGTGCAAGTTACAAGAGCACGAGTTAAAGCTCCAGCAGGCAAATCACAATCTAAAACTAACATAATATTTATAGTTCCGAACTTTTCAGGCTTATCGATAGGCTTATAGTAATTAGAAGGGTCACCTACACGTCCGCCATTAGTTTCAATACCAGCAGTTACAATTGCTGTTACTTGTAAATCTTTGTAAGACATTTTTTCCACAACAGCATTTTCCATACTTGCGGCAGTTCCCATTCCAGAAACCATATCCGGATTTAAAGCTAAGCGTTTAGAAATTAAACGCATGTGTTCAACATAAGTATCTGCTAATACTTCACAAGGCATACCAGAACCTTGCTTTGCATCATAATTATAAACAGCAACGTAATCTTCGTGATAACCACCGTTATAAACGGACGTACTCAAAACTTTACGCTTACCATTAAAGAAAATTACTATGCTTTTATCGTAAAAATATACTTTATCACCAGTGGAAAGGGTACAAATTTGCTCAGACATATTTTTCTCCTTAAAGTATGTTTTTACTCATTTTAAAATATATAGTTGTTATATAGTCAAGAAAATAATTATTCCATAAAACACAAATCCCTCCATCCTTTCAGACGGAGGGATTTATCAGTTATATTATTTAAACCTTTTTGTTATAGGCATACTTTAAAACTTCTTCCCATAAGCTAATTCATAAATCTTTACAATACCATCTACAACATATTGAGACCCACAACCTCGGTATTTTTCATCAAGCAGATAAACATTACCATTTTTAACCGCTTTTAAATTCTTATAAGGTTCATTATTAATAAAATCATTTTTAAAAACTTCTGGATTATTATTTTTATGGTGACTCCAAGTAGGCAAAAAGACCATATCGGGATCAACTTTCATAACTTGTTTTGCTGAAAGTCTTTCTCCCATCTTTAGTCCCATCTGTGCAGCGCCATTGATAACACCAGCGTGAACACAAATATCGTGGAACAAACCGTTTACATTGCCATAAGCACCTGCAAAAGTGAAGCCTAACACAACTTTCTTGGGAACATTATTGATTTCAGAAAAATGTCTAATGCTATCCAGCTTTCTATTCATTTCTTCAACAATAGTACGTCCTTTTTCTTCTTCACCTACTACAATAGAAATCTCTTTAATTTTCTCTTTGATATTTTCAATATTATTAGATGACCTGACAACAAAAACCTTTAAGCCTAAATCGCGCAGACTATCAACCATTTCCCTAGGTCCACCTTCCGGGAAAAGGACTAAATCAGGTGCCAAACCTAATATAACTTCGCAATTAGACCTTAAAGGAAGTTTAATTTCAATCTGTTGTGCTTTCTCAACTATTGATGACATATTAGGATCGATACTATTATTACAAATGCCAAGAATTCTATCTGCTTCTACTAAAGCAAATAAAATCTCATCACTTGAGGTATTTAAAGAAATAATTTTACGCGGCTTCTCTTGTAAAAAGTGTTTATGTCCAGTTACATCTGTTATTGAAGCAATACTATCCGTGATTACTTTAGCATCAACAGCATTCCCCAATAGCATCCCTAACAAAAGATATATCCCAACTATTAATTTTGCTAACTTCTTCATAAGGAATTATTGATATACTCCAATGTTCTTATTTGCCCAAAAATGTTTTGAACTAAATTATTCCAGCCTCTTATCCCCGCAAAACAACTACTTTTAGATTTCACTTTTCCCGCAGGCATAGAAAAGTTTAAATATAAAGTTCTTCTAAAATTTTGCAACATTACGCGTTCTTTTTCAGTACTTAAAAGAAGTTGATAAGAACATTTTTCCAAAGGCGAAATATCTGACAAAATATTCCAGTTAAAATATTCAGCAGAGTTATTTGTAAGCTCACCACTACAATAACATCTTGAACATTTAAAGATATCTATTTCACTATCGTCAAAGGCTTTAAAAACACTTTCTGTCATAGAATTTGGCATTCTTGAAATAACTTGTTGCAGATTGAAATCAACAAAAAGATTACGCATATTATAAGCAGCATCGGCAATATCGCGTTGCAATACGGCAACTTCTTTTTCAAGTGCATCCTTTTTAGATTCCATTCCAAGCTCTTTACAAATGTTATCCAACCATTGCATTGTCCCCTTAAAGCCAAAGGGTATAGGCGCAACTAAATATCTTTGTCCAAATTTATCAAGTAGATATTCTGCAATTTCCAAGCTTATTTCTGGAACCAAAACAATATTTAATTCCGCTTCAGGAATTTTGTTTAACTCCTCTATGGAAAGTTCATCTGCTCCTAACGAGATACCAACTTCAATTCCTACAGAAGTTAATAATCTTTTCAATTCAGTAAGATTACCTTCCCAATGAGGATAACTAGTACATACGCCTAATAGATTTACTTTTTTAGGCATGCGTTCTATTTTAGAAACTGCTATATTTTTTAACAAAGCAAGCATTGCAAGCCTATATCCAGATTCAAAAGTACCGGTAAAACCACCAGCATCCAAAGCAATAACTTTAGAGCACACTGCTTCACTTTCGCATACACCTTTAATATCATCACCAATAAGGCTCATGGAGCAACTGGAAATAACACTTAAAAGTTTAAGACTATCATTCAGTTTGACTGCTTCTTGTATGGTTTCTCGTAAAGAAATTTCGATACCATATAAAATATCATTTTCCCTTGCTTCTGTGCAAAACAGTCTTTGTTCATATTCCTTATTGATGTAGGCTAACTCGCGTTCACCAGTCAACGCACACCATCTAGGACTATTAAAAATCACAACACTACCTTTAATGCTCAACAAAGCAACCGCTGCCCCCAACATTTGGCAGTAACCACTACAAGGTCTTAATTGTTCTAAATTACTCATGACCAAGACTCCTATTATTAAGAATCATTGCACTTAATTTTTCTAGAAATACTTTTACGCCACCAACACCAATTCGTTTTCTTCGGAAAACAAACTGCCGTTTCAGCTTATCGTTAAAAATTGAGGTAATATAAATATCGTCATTATCTTTATTTTTATCAAAATAATCTTCTACAATTACAGGTAATTCAGGTTCCATCGAAGCAATGCAATCTTGGTACTCACGAATTTCTGCATCAGTTAAATCATTTAGCAGAAGTACTTTATTAATAGTAAAACCTATACTTCTCAAAACGAAAAATATCTCTTTAAGATTGGTAAATTTTAAAGGATGACCAAGTGCTACCGCACAACCTTTGCCCATAAAATTATCTTTATATTTTTCAATGCATTCAGACAGAATTCTACGCTCTTTATCAATAGCTTCTTCTGCTTGTTTCTCCTTACCAAGCAAAGCACCGATAGAATTTATGTACTCGTAAGTAGCTTCTATGGACAAAGGCATTCTCTTTTCTGCTTTAGGCACATTAAGTGCTTGAGATAATTCACTAGCAAATTTATTGTACTCTCTAAATTTTTCCATTGTAGGAGCATAGAAAGCAATAAAAGCTGCTTTGTTAATACTAGACAACTCTTCAATAGACATACCACAAGGAGCAATCAACAATTTTTCATACCCAAAATATTTGTAGATTCTCTCCAGTTCAGCAAACTCCCATTCCAATAACTGAAATTTATTTAAACCTAAAATAAGTGCCAACTTATCATCTTTTTCTTTGTTATCTACATCGACAAATTTATTGTAAAGATATTTAGTAGATAAAAGTAAGCCATCCCTTGTTTGGTCACTCATAAAACCAGAACCAGGTATAAAAATAATTGGCACATTATACTTTTCTTCAAGCTTATTGCATACAGATTGAACATCATCACCAATAACTGCAGCTGCACAACCAGATACCACAATAATGCATTTAGGATTTTTTTCTTTTAAAACAGTTTCAACACTACGCTCCAGTAACTTCTCGCCACCAAAAATTGCTTCTTTATCAGTCATACATGTCATAAACAAATTGTCTTCAACATCAGGGATAGTGCCCTTATATTTTAACAACATTTTCCTTTTGCTGTTTAACCAAGCATTATAAACAATATGAGAGCAAGATTTAGGTGCATGAATTATAACAACAACACCAGGACAAAATGCTACTGAAGTATAAACTTCGCTTAAATTACAATGAATTACTTTTTTTCGTTTAGTCTTTTTAATCATCAGCAGCACTCCCTAAAAATATTGTGGATATACCTTTTTAGATATATCCATAACAGCATCACCAACATAATGTGAAGTTGT
>JBGVIJ010000023.1:0-16925 GCA_045123075.1 Phascolarctobacterium sp.
ACGTGACATTTTATCACCTGCTTTCAGATATTATAATCTGTAAAGCCCTTCTCAAAACAACACCAATACGAGCCATGCCAGTTGCGTAATAATCGCCTTTGGCAACAGCTTCGCTTTCCGTGCGTTTGGCAACTGCCGCACAAATAGAACCTGCTTCCAAGCCAAAGATTTTAGCAATAACAAACAAAGCAGAAGTTTCCATTTCGTAGTTAAGCACTCCCAAAGCTTGCCATTCCTTCAAGCTACCTTGAAAGTCTCGCGGCACATAACCTGTAAAACTATCATAACGCTCCTGTCCGGGCCAGAAGGTATCGGAAGAAGCAGAAATCCCCAAATGATAAGGCACTGCATTTTCTTTAGCGCCTTGCACCAATGCAGAAACAATATCAAAACTTGCCACTGCAGGATATTCCAACGGTGCGTAATGTTTGGAAGTACCATCTAAACGCACTGCCGCGTTGTTGATGATTACTTCACCTAATTCAATGCTTTCTTGGATGGCACCGGTAGTACCAACGCGGATAAAATGAGTAATACCCACACGCGCCAGTTCTTCTATGCCAATACCAACGGAAGGACCGCCCATACCGGTAGAGCACACCAAAATAGGAGTTCCTTCAAACCAAGCAAGCCAGCTGGTATATTCACGATGAGTAGCAACATATTCTACTTCATCGCTAATAGAGCGTGCCAAACCCTCTACTCTGCCGGGGTCACCAGGCAGAATAGCAATCTTAGCACCTTTTATGTCATTGGCACTAAAGCCAATATGATACAAAACTTCATCGGGAGCAGCGTAACGCTTTTCCATACTTAAGCACTCCTTTCAAAATTAGAAGCCTAAGTTTTCACCAACGAGGATGATTTTGATACGACCGGGATGACGGCTTTGACGAGTAACTACTACTTGGCAGCACATGCAGTCAGGCGCATTGCAGTTTGCACACACGCCAGTTTTTGCGCAAGGTACACTAATACCAGCAAAGCGTTGAGCATTTACAGGAGCAGCAGTACCACGAGCACGAGCGATGGCGCTATCTAAATCTTTAGCGATTTTATTAACGCCTGCAATGATAACAACTTGTTTAGGACCAAAGATTAAGGAAGCTACACGGTTACCATTGCCGTCGATATTAACGAGAATACCATCTTCACTCATTGCATTGGTGCTCATCAAGAAAGTATCGCAAGTCAAACCTTTACGCATCATTTCTACTTTTTCTTCCATAGTGGAAGCAGTGTCGCGGTCAATAACAGGGTTTCTTGCTTTCACTGCAGCCAATAAACCAATTTCGTCAATGGAAACAGAACCACCCCAAGTAACTACGTCAGTTTCGGGAATAAGTTCCAAAGCTTTTTGCAAAGCCTCTTCTTTAGTTGCGCAGTAGTAACCTTCCATATTACGTTTAGCCAAATTAGCAATAACAGCTTTACCTAAAAGTTCATTGCGTTGAGCAATCCAAGCACCCATGTTTTCCACCTCGTATCAATAAATTTTAAAATTACTAATTATACGTATTCGCCAATTACAACTTCGTCAATACCGTGGCTTTCAGCTAAGCTTACACGCACATCTTCTTTTTTAGAAGTAGGAACATTTTTACCGGCGAAGTCAGCACGAATCGGCAGTTCACGATGACCACGGTCAATAAGAACAGCCAGTTGAATAGCTTTAGGACGACCCATATCGATAATTGCGTCAAGAGCTGCACGAATGGTACGACCGGTGAAAAGAACGTCGTCTACCAAAATGATAGTTTTGCCATTAAAATCAACATCAATTTGAGTATTGTGAACTACAGGATTGTAGTCCAAAGTGGAAAGGTCATCACGATACATAGTGATATCTACCATACCAACAGGAACTTTTACATCTTCGATTTTTTCGATGGCAGTAGCCAAACGTTCTGCCAAAGGCACACCAAGAGTATGGATACCAACCAAAACTACATCTTCTACGCCTTTATTTTTTTCGATGATTTCATGAGAAATACGCACAATGGCACGGCGCATTGCATCAGCATCCATCAAAACATTTTTCTTAACAAAGTTACTCATAATAATTCACCTTCCATAATATATTGCGTATCTACGCTAAATGCTTATTAATTAAACTGCCCTAAACGCAGTCTAGTAACAACTTTATGCAAATCTTCCGGCAACTTTGCTTCGAACTCCATACGTTCGCCAGTGCGAGGATGGTCAAAAGCCAAGGTCAGAGAATGCAGTGCCTGTCCGTTAATGGAGAAAGGCGTCTTCATAGGAGAATACTTGGGATCGCCTACTAAAGGATAACCTAAATATTCCATATGTACGCGAATTTGGTGAGTGCGTCCGGTTTTCAGCTTGCATTTTACAATGGTGTACTTACCGAAACGTTCCACAACTTCATATTCAGTAACAGCGTTACGACCGCCTTCTTTAACAACCGCCATCTTTTTGCGGTCATCTTTATCGCGGGCGATTTGTGTTTCAATAACACCGCTATCAGTTTTAATATTGCCACGTACTACAGCAAGGTAAGTACGTTGTGCAGTCTTACTTTGAATTTGTTCAGACAGAGAAACGTGAGCAGCATCGTTCTTAGCGCAAATCATAATGCCGGAAGTATCCTTATCCAAACGATGTACGATACCGGGACGGATAACACCGTTGATACCGGAAAGGTTTTTGCAATGATAAAGCAATGCATTTACCAAAGTACCGCTGTAATTGCCAGCAGCAGGATGCACTACCATACCACGAGCTTTATTTACAACTACTACATCTTCATCTTCGTAAATGATGTCTAAAGGAATATTTTCCGGTTGTACGTCCAAAGGTTGAGGTTCAGGCAAAGTTACGATAATTTCATCACCAAGCTTTAATTTATAGTTGGACTTGATTACCTTAGTGCCTTTAACAGCTCTACCTTCGTCTAAAAGTTTTTGCATATTAGAGCGGGTAAGCTCCAACATAGCAGCAAGAGCAACGTCAGCACGTTGACCTGCTTTGTTTTCAGTTATAATTAAGATTTCTCGTTCGTCAGAAATTCCGTTTGCAATACTTTCCATAAAATCATTGCCACTCCTACACAGATTGCTATATCAGCCACGTTAAATACAGGCCAAATTCTAAAATCGAAGAAGTCAATTACAAGACCACTTCTCGCACGGTCAATAAGATTGCCAATGGCACCGCCGCTAAAAAGCGCTGCACCATACTGCATCATCCAACCGCCTTCATTAATTTCGTCCTTCATGTACCAAATGCCAACCAGTACTCCAATGGCAATTACCACGAAAAACCAACGGCTACCTTCAAACATACCAAAGGCAGCTCCGGGATTAAGGATGTACGTCCAATGAAAAACGTTTTCAATAACGGGCACGCTCTCTCCCAAGTAAAAATTAGATACAACATAATACTTTGTCAGTTGGTCAAAAATTATCACCAACAAAGCAACAAGCAAAAAATACATATATTACCCCTATTGTAAATACTATTCTAGAGTACATTATAACACAAATTTTATGAATAAACATAAAAAAATCCCCCGCTTTGTAAAAAGCAGGGGATTAGTTTTAAATATTAGTACAATAATTTGTTAGCAATTACGAGGCGTTGAATTTGGTTGGTGCCTTCATAAATTTGCATGATTTTAGCGTCACGCATCATTTTTTCTACAGGATATTCACGAGAATAACCGTAGCCACCCATTACTTGAACAGCGTCGGTAGTAACTTGCATTGCTACGTCAGCAGCATAGCATTTAGCCATAGCGGCTTCTTTGGAATATTCCATACCTTGGTCACGCATCCAGCAGCATTTTTGAACCATCAAGCGAGCAGTTTCAACTTTGATAGCCATGTCAGCCAACATACCTTGTACCAATTGGAAGGAAGCAATAGGTTGACCAAATTGACGACGTTCTTTAGCGTATTTAACTGCACAATCGAGAGCAGCTTGAGCCAAACCTACGGAAACAGCGCCTACGAACGGACGAGCTGCATCGAGTGTTGCCATAGCAATGCGGAAACCTTCACCTTCACGACCTACGCGGTTAGCTTCAGGAACAACAACGTCTTGGAGGATAACTTCGCAGGTGTTGGAGGGACGGATACCCATTTTGTTTTCTTTTTTACCAATGGACAGACCCGGAGTATCTTTCGGAACGATGAACGCAGTTAAACCACGAATACCGCCGGTTTTACGGGTGTTAGCAAAAATCAAGAACATGTCTGCAATACCAGCATTGGTAATGAAAATTTTGGTACCATTCAAAGTGTAGGTGCCATCTTCTTTATTTTTTTCTGCACGAGTGGAAACGCCACCAGCGTCAGAACCAGCACCAGGTTCGGTCAAAGCAAAAGCAGCCAAGCCACCTTCGTTGAGAACGTCGCAGTACATTTGTTTTTGTTCTTCGGTACCAGCAATCAGTACAGGTGCGGTAGCCAAGGAGTTAGCAGCCAAGGAAGTTGCAATACCTGCGCAACCTTTACCCAATTCTTCGTAGATTGCTGCGATGGAAATGCTGTCCAAACCAGGTCCGCCGTATTCTTCGGGAACGATAATGTTCAAAAGACCCATTTCGTTAGCACGTTCAATCAAGCCTTCACGCATGTGGTTTTGTTCATCCATTTCATGAACATACGGGGTGACTTCTTGTTCTACAAACTCTCTCACCATTTCCACAAGTTCAAGTTGTTCTTCATTCAGTTCGAAATTCATAATTTCCTCCTAAAATTCTTTGCGGCTAGTCCGCAATTTTTATTGGCAAGGATTTACCATTTTTCAGGTATCTCCTTAAATCTCCCAACAATAAACATTGTTGTTAAAATAGTCGCCATCAACGAGTGGTTTTCTTCGTCGTACATTTCAGCTTCGATTACCATTGTGGTACGTCCATGATGACGGATTGTACTTTTAACATAAATACGCTCCTCACTATGAACGTTCTTGATAAAGTTCATACTGAAATTTAAAGTTGCAACTGCGGCACCAACACTGGCACCGGTAACTCCGAGAACAGAGTCTGCTAACGCAGTCAGTACACCACCATGACATATACCACGATGATTAAAATGCTTTTCAGGATCAAGCTTGATACTTACAACAGCGCTACCACAAGTGATTTCGCCAATCTCAACACCAAACTCATTCATAAAGCAATTATTTTTGTACATTTCTCGGATGTACGCAGGAACGTCTTTGACTTGTTCCACCACCATATCATTCGCCTCGTTTCAAAAGCACGCGACAGTATGCTCATTTTATCTCTAGTATTTTAACACAAAAAGGGCTTTAACTCAACAGCTAAAGCCCTCATTTATTACTTTAATTAAACGCGATAGAAGTGTTTTACTTATAACGTGTTTAGTCGATGATATTTTGTTTGTATTCGTTATAAAGCTTGCGCAGCTCTAACATAACATCTGCCATTTCAATTTGTTTATCAGAAGCAGTGTCATAATCACCTTCAGCAATCGCTTTGCGAATACAAGTGAAGATACTTGCCTTATCAAAGGAATCTTTCGCCAATTTAGTGCGCAGTACTTGAATTTTGTTCCACAATGCCAAGTCAAGGTCAGTGCTGCTATCAGGAGTATGCAAGCGTTTTGCTTCAATTACCTTTTGATGATTTTCCGGAATAATGCGAGTCAAAAGCTCAGTTTGCCAACGAATCAGCGCACCTTGTTTGAAAGACTCTGCGTATTCTTTTTTCAAAATACCGCTACCGGTAAGTACTGCCAATTTTTCAGGATACTTTTCGAAAGCACACATATTTTCCCAAACAGTTGCAGGGGGTTTGCCAAAGAGACGGTCGCGTTCTTCTGCAGTGAAGTCTTCGAAAACGTCTTCTTCAGTACGATATTGACGGTCAGTTTCCAAATAGAAACCTTCCACGCCAGCTTCTTTGGAGATTTCTGCTTCCAAAGCTTTCAAATCTTTACCTGAAGTTACGCAAGCTTTGATACCGTCAAGCATGGACAGGTAGAACGCAGCAAGTGCGATGTAAGTATTGGTGTACGGGTTGGGAGAACGCATTTCAATACGAGTTGCCTTGTCATTATCAAGGTCACGAATCAAACCTGCGAGAATGGTTCTGTTACGAGACGGATTGTCCGGGCTCATACCTAAGGAAGTTACAACGCAAATCGGAGCTTCGAAACCGGGTTTCAAACGATTGAAAGAGTCGATGGTGCAGGAAATGAAAGGATTGATTGCTTCATAGTTTTTCAACAAGCCCATCATACTGCCATAACCGATTGCAGAAAGGAAGTCTTCATACATATCTTTGGGAGAGAACAGGTTAACGATTTTACCGTTCCTCATTTTTGCAGCAATGCCAACGTGTACGTGTTCACCGCTACCAGCTACGCCAGGAATCGGTTTAGCTTGGAAGGAAACATCCAGACCATTCATGCGGAATACTTCTTTAACAATGATACGTGCCAAAAGTTCGTTATCCGCAGTTTGTACGCCAACATTGAACTTCCAATCCACTTCCAATTGTTCCATAACGTGAGTCATATGACCGCTACCGTCGATTTGACCTTTAACACCGCCACATTCTTTGTGACCCATTTCCGGTTCCAAACCGTAGAGTTCCAACATTTGGATGGTTTGTTCCAATGCGGTACGAACATTGCCACGGGTGCGTTGCCAATATTGTTCTTGCATGATTTGAGAAGAGTGCAAAGCTTCAACCGGAGCATCTTCTGCCGGAGATTTTACCCAGAATTCCAATTCAGTTGCGCAAGTGAAAATCAGTTTTTCTACTTCAGCAAGGTTAACATGTTCCAAGCCTGCGATTACAGGATATTCTTTGAACATTGCCAACAATTCTTTTTCCACATGGTCAAGAGTATCTTTCAAAATGGAACGAGAGCAAACGTGATTATCATTGTGAATCAAATAGCAGGGAATACGCAGAGTACCAACCATTTTGCCACTTTCTGCATCAAAATGCTCGTAGTTATAATCCACGTACCAGTTTACAGTTTTATCTACCATCAAATCTACACGAGCATTGTTCAAAGTAGCAATGCCCGGCAAAACTACGGAAGAACCGTCAGTTTGAGCAGCACTGCCTTCCAAAAAGTCAGCAGTGTCTTCCAAGAAAATTTTCATCGGAATTTTTTCGTCAGTATCGTTACCGGCAAAGTCTACACCCATCAAGGAAACGAATTGAATTTCCGGATGCATTGCCAGAATAGTATGCAAATCTTTTTCATTTTGTTGTTCAGGTTTAATGTAGTAAAGCAAATCTTTTTTGTTCATGATTGATGCAGCAAATTAGCTGCTCTCCTTTCATTGCACTAAACAGTATTGAAAAACAAAAAGACTTTTCCAAATATAGGCACTTGTCCCTTTTTGAAAAAGTCTCCATTGACTGAGGATATTATACTAATTTTTTATATGGTTGTCCAGCACTTTCAGCAGGAAATCTTACGCTGTCAAAAGCTTTACTAAGATTTCTTCCAAGCGTTCAAACTGTCTGCCACCTAGGCGAATATCTATGTTCATTTGCGCCAATTCGTTCAAGGCCGTTTGCAAGCTCAGTAAAGAAAATCTTCTGCACGCAGGGAAGTTTTTCTTCACCACGTAGGGGTTCATATCAGTTTCTGCAGCAATTCTTGTTTCACCGTAACCAGCTTCCGCCATTTCCTTAATACGTAATAAATTACGGATGTTACTCATTACAAAACCGCAAGTGAGCATAATGTTTTCACCCTTCTTGCGTTTATCCGCCAAAAGCTCTAACACTTGCAAAAGATTACGGTTGGTAATGGCATTATTCAAAGCAAAGCTGCTAACTTCCGGCAAAGTGGAGAAAGTGGTTTCCACGTCTTCTTTAGTCCAACGCTTACGTTCTCCTGCATATATAGCAAGCTTTTCAATCTCTTGCTTTAACAGTTGCAAAGGTACACTCTCTACTGTAGCAAGGTATTCCATAATTACAGCAATAGCTTCACCTTCGAAAGTACCGCCCAATTCTTGGGCTTGTTCTTTCAACCACGGAGCTAAATCTCTAGGCTTAAGGCTTTCACATTCACACACCACTGCCTTATTAGCCAAATCTTTATAGAGCTTGGTGCTTTTCTTAAGCTCCATTGCACTCAAAACCACAGTGCAATATTCAGGAACATCGGACAAAATATCCAAAAGCTTCTTTATTTGTTGCTTCTTGGCATCACTGTCCTGCTTGCCACCCCACAGCTTATCGTCTCGCAAAATCACCAAAGACTTTCCGCAGAAAAAGGGATAGCTATTAATGACGCCTTCAAGTTCATTCAGATTGGTGTCTTTATCAAAAACGGTAACCTCGCGGTCAGCAGCATCTACTCCTGCGAAAACGTATTCCGGGATAGCAACGAGCAGTTGGCTACGGTAGTAGGCTTCGCTACCCAAGATGATAAACAGGTTGGGCAACGGCTCTGCTTTATGTAATTTTTTCAGTAAGTCATTAGGTTTGAGAATCATTTTAACACCTTTTAATCATCAATAGCTACTACCGCTAATTTTTTACCTAAAGGAGCTAACACTTTTAAGATAGTATCTACTTTAGGAATGGAAGTTCCTTTTTCCATGCGAGCAATTACAGGTTGCTTTACACCACTTAATTCTTCTAACTGCTTTTGAGTAATGCCTTTTTCTTGGCGAGCCTTAATAAGTTCTCCAATCAATGCAACACGTAAATCACTTTCTGCAATTTCTTCTGGAGTAAATAACTCTTTTCTAACCTCTTGCCATTCACGCATTACTTTCACTCCTTTGTTTGAAATATCCTAACTCTCTTTTAGCTTGTTCTATTTCTCTTCTTGGTGTCTTCTGAGTTTGCTTCATAAAATGGTGCAATAAGATAAATCCATCACCAGTCCACGCGGCAAATAATATTCTATCTCGCAAAGGACGTAGTTCCCAAATTTCGTCTTCAAGATGTTTTATATAAGGTTCTCCAATCCCAGTTCCAAACTCAGCTAATGCTTGAATATAATCATTGCACTTATTAAGTTTAATTCTACTATCCTTATCATTGCGTTTACTTAACAGCTTTAAATAATCATAGACTGGTTCTTTTCCACGTCCATCTTGATAAAAGAATATCTTATACAAAGCTTATCCTCCTCAATTATAACTTACTAGTTATTAAAAAGCAATTCTTTGAAACTTGTTATCAACATAACCAAAACATTCCATCCCATTTTCATCAAACACAAGCTTAATTGCCCCCAACTCATCCGTTCTCAAAATAGTACTCCCAACACTCGCCAATCTCTGCAAAGTTTCTGCATGTGGATGTCCGTAACTATTCCCTACTCCTACAGAAATAACTGCTACTTTGGGGCGCACCTGCTCTAAAAACTTCAAACTACTGCTATGCTTAGAGCCATGATGAGCAACTTTTAGAACATCGTATTGATCTAAATGCTTTAATAAATTTTCTCGCGAAACGTTAGTGTCACCTGTAAATAATAAGCTATGATTACCATATTTCATCGAAGCAACCGTGCTTACTTCATTGACATCCACAATTTCTAAAACAGTTCCACCAAATTCGTACTTCCTCCCCACGCTCGCACGCTCTACAAACGTAAACTTCTCATTACGCAATAATGCAGCTTCTACCTCACTCGAAGTATCTGCACTTGGCAAAATAATACTTTCAATCTGTATATTGCGTGCCAAAGCTTCTACTCCGCCCGCATGGTCGTAATCATAATGACTTAAAAGCAACGCATCAACCTTACTTTCACCCAAACTACGTAAGAAAGGCACAAGCACTCTACTTCCTGTATCGTAATTTTTCAAACCACCCGTATCAATGACGATAACCTTACGTTCAGGTGTATGTATCACAGCACAATCACCTTGTCCTACATCTAGAAAGTAAGCTGTAAATGGAATAGGAGCAAAGTGTTTCCACAACACCGTTCCAAAAAGTAAAGCACCTACTACACCCAGAAAAAGCTTGCGTTCCCTATTATGTACGAACTGCACACAAGGCAAATCCGCCCAGATTGCTAACGCAAAATAATAAAATACTGTACAAAATAAAGGCAAGCTTCCGACAACAACCGTACTGAATGGCAGGCTTGCCAATAATTTTGCTTGCACTAAAACTTGCTCCACTAACCACGCCGCTAAAATAATTAGCGTTTCGCTACAAGGAAAGAAAAAATCAAAAGTAACACCAATCATCGTCAAGATGGTTGCTAGTTCCAAAACAGGCATCAATAAAATATTACTCACTAATGAAATCAACGGTAGCTGATGAAAATAAGTAACTAAAAACGGTAGCACTGCTAACTGCGCTGCCATAGTTACTGCTATTGCCTCTCCTAAGATTGCAGGCAAATAATGACAGCAGTAACCTTTAAGTTTAGGATAAAGCCAAATCAAACCAGCAACCGCCCCGAAGGACAGTTGAAAACCCACATCAAGAAGCCACGCAGGAGTGAAGCACAATAAAACTATTCCATTTAAGCACAATAAATTCCCACGTGCCGCCCCGCTCCCACCAAAGAGAAGAATAACGCTCATACACAACGCTCGCACTATAGGTGGTTTTAATCCGCACAAAAGAGCATAAGCACAAAGTAAAGCAAACACTACAACCTTACGCACTTTAACAGGAAAAGGTCGTAACACCAAAAGTAAGAAGCCTGCCAATAAAGCAAAGTGTGTCCCCGAAACTGAAAGCAAGTGTGCTAAACCATTGGCTGCAAAAACTTCTCGCATCTCATCACTTAAACCAACACTTCCACCTAAAAGCATCCCACAAAGCAACGCTCCACTTTCACCAGAGGCAACTTCTAGTATTCGCTCACGCAAACACAAATTGAAAACTGCAAGTTCGTCTAACAAACTTCCTTCTTCACTTACTACTTCCACCTTCGCCTTACGCAGACGACCACCTAAGCCTTGCAAGTAATGCCAACGCTCGCCATCAAAGCCACCAGGATTGCGCAATGCATTTAAAGAAAGCAGTTCCCCACTGCACCACACCTTCCCCATTTGTGGAATGTCTTTTTCTTTAGTGAACACTCGCAGATTTTGAGAGTAGTTGAATCCTTCCGTCTGCTCACATCTTAAAACGAAGGATGTCCCATACGGATAACGCTTCACGCTTTCTGGAACAATGCTTCCATAAGAAAGCACCTGCTGCTGAAAATAAGGTTGTAGTTCTTTTGCTGGATTAGGCAATGCGTTACTCCCCGCCCACGCTCCAACTAAAAAGAATATCGTACAAAAGCTTACGCCCCAAAACTTGCGTAACCTTTTTAACCGCAAGCTCACCAATAAAACAAGAATCACCCACAGCAGAAAAACATTGTAATCTTCTAGCTTCCACCATTCTAAACTACCATAGCATCCTAAAATGAAAAGTAGCGAGCCAACATAAATATAGTTAATTCTTTCGGCGTTCATTCTACGGTAATCAACTCCTTGAATTTATCAAACTTTTTCTTACCGATACCTTTCACTTGCATAATATCCTCTATCTTCGTAAACGGTTGCGAATTGCGATATTCCACAATCCTTTTTGCGATGGCAGGACCTATTCCCGGTAAGGCGTCAAGTTCTTTTTCACTGGCAGTGCTGATGTTTATAGGCAACGTAATCTTTTTACTTGCGTTATTAGTTTTTTCATCAATACTTTTGAATTCAGAAAGCTTCTCTTGAAAATTGGAAACGCTTTTATTTTTTGAAATACTCACTTGTAGATTGGAAGTTTTTCTTTCAAATTCGAGAATATGTTGTTCTACAATCGCAGGTTGTGGAATTTGGATTGGCTCATCCGCTTTTGTAAAACACTCAACACCAATACTGGTCAGTACGCAACCAATAAGCAGAGTACATAACAAAAACAACTTCTGTTGGTAATTATTCATAAAAAATCCCCCAAAAACAGAAAAAGCTGTATGGAACAACAATCCTTAGTTATTCCATACAGCTCTGAATAATTCAGGTACAAAAAGTACAGCTCAATTATTTAATTTTAAAGTTTCTTATTTTGCTACAATGTTTACCAAACGACCGGGAACGCAAATTACTTTGCGAACGGTAGCACCACCGATGTTTGCTTGTACATTAGCATCAGCAAGAGCGATTTTTTCCAGTTCAGCAGCGTCTGCTTCTGCAGGAACTACCAAACGACCACGAACTTTACCATTTACTTGGAGAACGATTTCTACGTTATCTACTTTCAATGCAGCTTCGTCATGTTCAGGCCATTTTTGTGCGTGTACGCTTTCGCCATTTGCGAATGCAGTTTGCCACAATTCTTCGGTCATATGAGGAACGAAGGGTGCAAGCATACGAACCAGTGCGGAGGTTGCTTCATAAACCAAACCAGCGTTAGGTTCTTGAGCAGCTTCTTTGTAGCTATACAATGCATTTACCAATTCCATCAAAGAAGAAATTGCAGTGTTGAAGTTGAAGCGGGTGTCAATGTCAACAGTAACTTTTTTGATAGTGTTGTGCAAAGCACGACGCAAATCTTTATCAACTTCGTTAAGAGCGGTTACGTCATATTCAGTAACTTTTTGCTCGATTTGAGGCATGTAGTTGTAAATGATACGCCATACACGGTTCAAGAAGCGGAAGGAACCTTCAACACCTTGGTCGCTCCAGTCAAGTTCTCTTTCAGGCGGAGCAGCAAAGAGAATAAAGAGACGTGCAGTATCTGCGCCGTATTTTTCCAAAATTTCTTCCGGAGAAACTACATTGCCAAGAGATTTACTCATTTTAGCACCGTCTTTAATTACCATACCTTGGGTCAACAAGTTGGAGAACGGTTCATCGTAATCAACCAAGCCAGCATCACGCAATACTTTCAAGAAGAAGCGAGAATAGAGCAAGTGGAGGATTGCGTGTTCGATACCGCCGATGTATTGGTCAACAGGACCCCAATAGTTATTAACTTCTTTAGCAAACGGCAATTTGTCGTTTTTCGGGTCGGTATAACGCAGGTAGTACCAAGAGGAGCACAAGAAGGTGTCCATGGTATCGGTTTCACGAGTTGCAGGGCCACCGCATTTGGGGCAAGTGCAATTCAAGAAAGCTTCAGAAGTAGCAAGCGGAGATTTAGCGCCTGCATCGAATTTAACATCTTCCGGCAAACGAACAGGGAGTTCTTCTTCAGGAACAAGAACTTCGCCGCAAGTCGGGCAGTAAACAACAGGAATCGGAGCGCCCCAATAACGTTGACGGCTAATCAACCAGTCACGCAGACGATAGTTTACACGACGTTTACCGAAGCCTTCAGCTTCAGCTTTGTCCATGATTGCAGCCATTGCAGCGTGCATTTCCATACCGTCAAATTCACCGGAGTTAACCAATTCGCCTTCTTTTTCTTCGTAAGCGCAGGTCATTTCTTCCAGTTTCAGGTTTACGCCTTTAGGTTGAACAACAACGATTTTGTCGATGCCATATTTTTCTGCAAACATCCAGTCACGTTGGTCACCGGTCGGTACACCCATAACTGCGCCAGTACCATAATCGTACAGAACGTAGTTGGTTACCCAAATTTCAACGGTTTTACCAGTGTACGGGTTAATGCAATGTACGCCAGTGAAGATACCTTCTTTTTCAGATTCACTGGAAGTACGTTCAATATCAGATTGGTTGCGAACTTTTTCGCAGAATGCTTTGATTTCTTCAGCTTTGGGATTATTTTCGCAGATTTTTTCAATCAACGGATGTTCAGCAGCCAAAGCCATGAAGGTTACGCCGTAGGAAGTATCCGGGCGAGTGGTGTAAACTGCAACTTTATCGTTGAGCGCAGGAATAGCGAAGTCCATTTCCAAACCTTCACTGCGACCAATCCAGTTACGTTGCATAGTTTTAACGCGTTCCGGCCAGCCTTCGAGCAAGTCCAAATCTTTCAGCAGTTCATCAGCATAGTCAGTGATTTTGAAGAACCATTGTTCCAAATCTTTCTTTTCAACTACGCTGTCGCAACGCCAGCATTTGCCATCGATAACTTGTTCGTTAGCAAGTACGGTATTACATTTGTTACACCAGTTAACTGCAGATTTTTTCTTGGTAGCCAAGCCACGTTTATAGAACAATTGGAAGAACCATTGAGTCCATTTATAGTAATCTTCTTTGCAGGTTGCAACTTCACGATCCCAGTCATAAGCCAAGCCCAAAGCTTTCAATTGACGAGTCATGTTAGCAATATTTTCAAGAGTCCAGTTTTTCGGAGCAACGCCATGTTTGATAGCTGCATTTTCTGCAGGCATACCAAAGGAGTCCCAACCCATGGGATGTAATACGTTAAAACCTTTCATGGTGCGGAAACGGGAAAGTACGTCACCAATAGAATAGTTACGTACGTGACCCATGTGCAAATTACCGGAAGGATACGGGAACATTTCCAGTACATAAGACTTGGGTTTGTTTTCATCCATTTCTACTTTGAAGGATTTGTTTTCGTCCCAATATTTTTGCCATTTTTCCTCAATGGCATGGGGAGCATATTTTTCTTCCAACATCTCTATAACCTCTACTTCTATATAAATTTTAAGATAAAACTATCTCAAATATTATAAACCTACGATACGAAAAAGTCAATTAAACGGGAATTTATAGTAAAAACTTTACACTTTTAGATATTTATTTTGTCGATATTAAAAAAATTTGCAAATCCAAATTCTTCAAGATATAATATGTTTATTGTAGCCAAAAAGGCTTCTATGAAAAATATTTTATGTGAGGGGTAATCCATAATGAAACTGTCTCAACGCGTACAAAATTTATCTACATCTCCTATTAGAAAGCTGGCACCTTATGCAAACGCGGCAAAGGCAGCAGGCAAAAAAGTTTATCATCTGAACATTGGCCAACCGGACATCGCAACTCCGTCCCAATTTATGGAAGCAATCCGTAATTATCAAGCGGATGTTATCGCATACAGCGATTCTAAAGGCGAAACTGTTTTGATTAAAGCAATTCAAAAATATTATGAAGAAAAAGGCATCCATTATGATTTGGAAGATATCTTCATCACCAACGGTGGTAGTGAAGCACTCATCTTCGCTGCTATGGCTCTGTGCGACCCTGGCGACGAAATCATGGTGTTTGAACCTTACTATGCTAACTACACCACCTTCGCTAAAGAATTTGGTGCTGTTATTAACGCAGTACAAACCAATGTAGAAAACGGTTATCATCTGCCCAGCCAAGAAGAAATCGAAGCGCAAATCACTCCGCGCACCAGAGCAATCCTGCTCACCAACCCCGGCAACCCCACTGGCGTAGTTTACACTGAAGAAGAAATGGAAATGATTTCCCGCATCGTTCTCAAATACGATATTGCTCTTATCGCTGACGAAGTTTATCGCGAATTCGTTTATGACGGTGCATATCGCAGCTTCGGCACCATGCCTGAACTTGACCAACACGTAATTATGATTGACTCTGTTTCCAAACGTTACAGTGCTTGCGGTGCTCGTATTGGTTGCATCATCTGCAAAAACAAAGCTTTCGGTAAAGAAATCATCAAATGTTGCCAAGCTCGTCTTTGCTCCCCCATTTTGGAACAAATTGGCGCAGCTGCACTCTACGACACTCCGGCAACTTATTTGGAAGAAGTTAACCAAGAATACAAAAAACGTCGTGACACCATCGCTAACGCTTTGGCAAAACTCCCCGGCGTTGCAGCAAGTGATCCCAAAGGCGCATTCTATGTAATGGTAGCACTGCCCGTTGACGACGCAGAAAAATTTGCTATCTGGACTTTGGAAAACTTCGACATTGACGGTGAAACCGTTATGTTCGCTCCGGGCAATGGCTTCTATAACAACCCTGCTCGCGGCGTAAACGAAGCTCGCTTGGCTTACGTTCTCAAATCCGAAGATTTAGAAAAAGCTATCTACATTTTGGGCGAAGCGTTGAAAGCTTACCCTGGCAGAAAAGCGTAATATATACACATAAATAAAAATAGCACTGCATTTGCAGTGCTATTTTTATTTTTTCTTATTTCGCTTTTTTCAAGAATTTACCATACATTTCATGGTCGTCTTTCATCATTTTGTTAACGTCTTCGCCAATGATGCAAGTAGGATCGATACCTTGTTTCATGAAATATTCTTTGAATTCTTTGGATTCGCAAACTTTTTTAGCAGCGTTGCGGAGTACATCCAATTTTTCTTTCGGAGTATCTTTCGGAGCAACGAGAGCTGCCCAAGCACGGATAGTCATGTCATGACCAAGTTCTTTGAAAGTCGGAACGTTAGGATAAATTTCGCTACGGCTTGCAGCCATTACAGCCAAAATTTTCAAATTGCCAGCTTCAACTTGGCTTTTGAAAGAAGAAGGGTCAGCCAAAGTAGCGTTGATGTGTTTGCCTGCCAATGCAGCAGCAATGTCAGCAGTTCCTTTCGGATAGGGAACGTGTTTGAATTTAACGCCGAATTTTTCTTCGAAATTCAAAGCAGCAATGTGCCAGATAGCGCCGATACCGGAGTTACCCATTTGAACTTTGCCAGGGTTTTCTTTAGCATAAGCTACGAATTCATCTACGGTGTTGAACGGAGCTTCTTTAGCAACGATCAAAGCAGCAGGTGCAGCGATGGGTGCGCAGATAGCAGTGTAATCAGCGTAGGTGTTTTTGCATTTGCCTTGGTGGGGGAACATAGCCAATTCAACGGTTACCATACCGAGAGTATGACCAGTCGGTTTAGCGTTAGCAGTTTCAACCATACCGGTTACACCGCCACCATCAGGTTTGTTTACGGGAACGAATTTGCTACCAGCCAATTCTTTTTGGATGAATTGGATTACGCCACGAGCGGAGGTATCAGTACCACCACCGGGAGCTTTCGGGATAATTACAGTAATTTCTTTGTCAGCAGGATAAGCAGCTTTTTTAGCATCGCCACCGCAGCCTGCAACCATTACTGCCATAGTCAGCAATGCCATCAGAACTACAA
>JBGVIJ010000024.1:0-45275 GCA_045123075.1 Phascolarctobacterium sp.
CAAGCGTGATAAAAGCGTTTGGGAAATTGCCGATGAATTTAGAAGTTTTAGCAGAGCAAACTTTGGTGATGTAAAGATTCGTGTAAATGAAATTCAATCTTCCGTAACTGGCGTGTCCGGTGGTCGTTCCTTGGTGCGTTCTCCGGTACAGGTAGAACTTTACGGAAGGGATATGAACTTACTTATTGAAGAATCCCAAATCGTACAAAAGATATTTGCTGAAACAGAAGGTTTAAAAGATATTAAAAGTTCCTATACGGAAGGCGTGCCTGAATTAAAGGTAGTTGTGGATAGGGATAAGCTTAAATATTACGGAACATCTGTTGAAAACGTACTGAAATCTTTTTCCGCCGCGGTTGCCGGTCGTACTGCAGGCGTGCTTGCCAACGATAGTGCTAACGAAGGCAGAGATACAAATATTAATGTGCGTTTCGCAAATAGTGATGGCTTTTATATAGAAGATATTAAAAGCATTCCTGTTTCTACAAAAAATTTTCAAACGGTTTATTTAGGTGACGTTGCTAAGGTAGAAGAAGGCGTAGGCCCTATAACCATTAGACGTGTAAATAAAGAACGCATTATCAATATTCAAAGTAATCTTTCCGATAGACCTTTGAAAGAAGTTCTCGAAGAGATTGATAAAAAAATAATTGCTAGCGGTATTAAAAGTAGATATGAATTTACAGGACAAGCCATGAGTATGAACGATTCCTTTGCAGAAATGGCAATGGCTCTTTCTATGTCGTTAATTCTTATTTATCTACTTCTGGCAGTTTTATATGAATCTGCTTTTACTCCGCTGATTAGGATGTTCTCCTTGCCACTTGGTATTATCGGCGCCTTATACTGCTTGTTGTTTACGGGTAACACCATTAACCTGTATTCCTTAATTGGTATCTTGGTTATGGATGGTTTGGTTGCTAAAAATGGTACACTGCTTTTGGATTACACGCTTACCTTGATGCATGAAGAAGGTAAGTCTGCAATAGAAGCAATCGTCGAAGCTGGTAAGGCAAGGTTAAAACCAATCTTGATGACAGCGCTGACAATGGTTGTTGGTATGCTACCGACGGCTTTGGCAATGACGGATGGCTCTGAAACTCGTGTTAGTATGGCATGGGTCATCATCGGCGGTATGATAACATCTACTGTTTTTACCTTAATTGTCATTCCAATTATTTTTATTTGGATAAAAAATAAATTTCCTAATAGGATATAAACAGTAATTGTTTATATAAAACACTCTCGTTTTTAAAACTGTTTTGGTGCTGAGTAATCTACAGGCAAGCCAATTATGGGTACTTGAAAGGCATACAATAAAAATTTTAAGGAGATGAACTTAATGAAGAAAAGAGCCTTAACTAAAGGTATGCTGATGACAGCACTCGTTTGTGGTTTTGTTCAATTGGGTAGTGCAACAGTACACGCTGCTGAATTGCAAGAATTTACTCTTGACCCGATGGTTGTAACCGCACAAAGAATGGAAACTAGAGATTTGGATACTCCGGCTTCTACAACTGTTATTACAGCTGAAGAAATTGCACAAAGTGGTGCGCCTAACGTTGATACTTTACTTTCTCGCCAATTAGGTTTTAATGGTATGTCTTATGGTCCTAATGGTCAAGAATACGCTGGTTCTGCTTCGCGTACCAAAATTAGAGGTCTTGATAAAGGTACCTTGGTTTTAGTAAATGGTGCTCCTATGAACTTGCTTAACTACAATGCTATTTCTAATATTCCTTTAGAAGCAATTGAAAAAGTAGAAGTTGTTAGAGGTTCTAATGCAACATTGTATGGTGCAGAAGCAATGGGTGGCGTAATTAATATAATTACCAAGAAACCTACTGATAATAAAACATCTGTAACTGGTTCTATTGGTAACTACACCGATAAATGGTCTGCTGGTCATCAAAACGAAGCGTTCTCTATTTATTTTGAAAATGAATATTATGATGAGTTTGATCCTCAATCTAGAAAATTTCCTTATGGTGAATATGCAAGCTCTACTGGCAGTAAGAAAAACAATTATAATACTTTGGGCAAATCCCGAAAACAAAGTCTGTTTGTAAATGGTAATTTAGGAAAAGATTTAATATTAAATTACAATCATTCTGACGCAGAATACAATAGATTCCAAATTAATAGACAAAAAAATGGACCTGATAAATTGAGTAAGTCTTATAGATATGAAGACGAAAGAGATACAGTAAGTTTGGTTTATGATAATGCAGATGATGTTAAGTCTGTATTTGCTTTTAACAGAAGAAGTTTTGATTCTAATCAAGCGGACGCAGGTAAAGCTTTTGAGTTAGCAGGGGGTTCTTATGAAATGTATAATGTTACTAGCGATACTCAAAAAGCATGGAAGTTTAATGATGATGAAGATAGTTTAATTGCTGGTCTTGCTATTAAACGAGATTTCTTCCAAAACAATAAATATAAATTCCAAAAAACTGATAGAACTAGTGTAGGTGTATATACTTCTTATACTCATCAGTTCGACCCCAAATTTAGTGCTACTTTGGGTTTGAGGGGTGAGGTTATTAATGATTTTGACGAAGACCAAAATGTATTTTTACCTCAATTCCAAACTTTGTATAAAATGACAGACGATTTGTCTTGGTATACTAATGTTGGTAAATCTTTTATTATGCCTGCGATGAACAGCTTGTTTAATACCACTGCCGGCAAGGAACATAATCTAAAATATTCTAAAGGACTTAAGCCTCAAGAGGGTTGGTCTTATGAAACTGGTTTGAAAAAAATCACCGATACTACATCTACTAAATTAGCTGTGTTTAATATGGACATTAGTAATAAGTTTGGTTGGACTAACGAAGCTGCTTTAGGTATCGGTACTAATACAAGTAACGATATTCAAATTAATAAAGGCGATTTTAGAAATACCGGCGTAGAATTGGAATATACAAAACTTCTTGATAGAAATTGGAAGTATAATTTAGGTGTTACATATTCTAATCCTGAAGTAAATGATGGTGACGGATGGGTTCAAGATAATGCACGTCTTCAATTTGTAGCTGGTGTAGGCTATCAAACTAAAAAGTTTAATGCAAATGTTAACTATTTGTTCTTGGGTGACAGAAATGATAGTTACTACCATGAAGTTGCTAATAACAGATATTATGCACTTCCTGATAGAAATATGTTAAATGCGAACTTTATGTATAAACCGGATAACAATAATTCCTTTGCTTTGGATTTTTATAATATCCTTGATAAAGATGATGTTGTTAATGATTATGAAAACTATGGTTTGCCTTTCAACTGGACTTTGACCTACACTCATGCTTTCTAATTCTAAAATAACTAAAGGCGCCGTTTTTGCGGCGCCTGATTAATTTCTAAATTTTTTTACGGAGGTGTCCTATGAAAAAACTAAAACTTATAATTTGTATGACTTTAGGCCTTTTGCTATTTGGCGCAGTTGGTGTACAAGCAGCTGGTAAGAAACCAGAAATGGACAAGTCAAAAGCCATTGCAACCTTGCAAGTTGGCTTCAATTATAGTGATGAAGAAATTGGCAATCTGTTTGATACAGGTATTAACTACCAAGAACTTAAAAATATTTGTATGCATGCGTTCATTGCAGATGTTCCATTACAAGAAATTGTAGACTTACGTAAGAAATACGGTTGGACAAGAATTAAGTTTTTACTTGGCTTGACTCCTCAAAAGTTTTATGAAGGTGAACTTCGATATAAAGCCAACAGGCTCTACAAAATTATGGGTTTGGATAAAGAAGTAGCTATTAAATATATGAAGCTTGGTTTCCCATCCCACCAAGTAAAACGTGCACATTATATTGCTCGTCATTGTGATGTTCCCGTAATTGATATTTTAAATATGAAGACTCGTCAAATAAAATGGGGCGATGTTGCAGAGCAACTAGGATTACCACGTGATGCTTGTATGAAATAGCTGAAATCTTATTCGTAACTTTTACTAATAAGATATGCAAAACTTTTAAAACTTATTTGCAAAAAATACTTGATTATATAGCAACTATATAGTTTAAAATGTGCAGTGAATAAAACTGCGCATTTTAAACAAAACGATGGTTTTCAGACCTTTGTTTGCCTTGCGCTACAAAGGTCTTTTTATTTTATGATTGCAAATGAGTAACACATGACCATGAAAGATTGGGTGTGAGAAAGTTTTCGATAAAAATTTTTAGGAGATGAAGTTATGAAAAAGATGACAAAAGCTATGTTGATGACAGCACTCATTTTGGGTTCTGTATCAATGGGCACTGCAGTTGAAGCAAGTGAAACTTTGCAAGAGTTTACTCTTGACCCGATGATTGTTACTGCAAGCAGAATGGAAAAAATGGATTTAGATACTGCTGCAGCAGTTGAAGTTATTGATAATGAACGCATTGAGAAAAGTGGTTCTGGCAATGCGTTTGAAGTTTTAAGAGGTGCATTAGGTATTTTTTCATCTACTCAAGGACCTAATGGTGTTGCTCTTGGTTCTATGACCAGTAAGATTAACATTCGTGGTGTTGATAAAGGTACCTTGGTATTGCTCGATGGTATGCCGTTAAACCAAGATGGTAAATACAATCTCGAAGATATTCCTGCTGATATGATCGAAAAAATTGAGATTGTACGTGGTGGCGGTGCGGTATTGTATGGTTCCGAAGCTACTGGTGGTGTTGTAAACATCATTACTAAAAATAAAGTTCAAAATAGCATTAAAGTTTCTGCTGGCAATTATGGCAGAGAAAGATATTCTGTGAATGTTGGTAATGAAAAGTTTAATTTGTTGACTCATTTGGATAATAGAGGGAAAATGAGTCCCATGACCACAACAGTTGCTGCAACTAGTAAAAAGGGTGAACAACATTACGATTATTTAAAAGGCGAAGATAAAGGTGTATTGTTCAATTACAATGTGAATGATAATTTGAAATTTACTTATAATTACACTGAAAGTAATAATACTGTTAATATCTTAGATAATACATATTTGAAGAGTCCGTATCAAATAAAAGATTATGAAGATCACAATAATAGCTTTATTTTAAGATATGATGATCAAAATGGTTTAATAGCTAATGTTTCTTACAATACTCAAGAAAGAAATTATGACCAAGTAAGTTTCAATAAGAAGGATGGCACAATTAAGAGTGCTATTAAATATAGCTGGCGCAAAGGTCATAATACCAACATTGATGTTCAAAAAGCTTGGGATGTAAATAAAAAAGATAAGTTTTTAGTTGGTGCTACATTTAAAAAAGAAGATTTAGATGTATATAATTCTCCGGCCGCTAAGATGGGTAGTACTCCCGCAAAACCTGAAAGAACAGGTGATTATGTTAGGGATGTATACTCCTTATATGCTTCTTATGATTGGCAAATGAATGATAATGATAACTTAATCTTGAATTTGCGAGAAACTATTGTTAGAAATTGTAATGGTACTGAAAATAACTTAGAAACTGGTTCTTCTAATGACAGCAAAAAGGATGATGTTAATAAGTTTACTCCGGAATTACAATACATTAAAAAGATTGACGAAGACAGAACTTTGTATGCTAAAGCTGGTAAGTCCTTCAGACTTCCTGAATTAACTAAACTTTTTGGTGGTAGTGTAATTTTAGCGTCTCCCGAATTAAGACCTGAACAAGGTACTCACTACGAAGTTGGTTATAAACTTAATGAGAATAATCGTTCTTGGCGTTTGGCATTGTTCCAATATGATATTAAAGACTCCATAGAAGCTAAAGAAGGTACTTCTGCTTCAGCAGGTAACTTGGAATATGAAAATAATGATGCCGAAAATATTGGTATTGAGTTATCTTGCAATATTAGACATAATGACAATTTTGATAGTTATTATGGAATCTCTTACAGCAATCCTAAAACCAGACATATTGACAAAGATGGTAATAAAGGTGAATGGGTTAAAACAAATAATCAATTGCAATTTAACTTAGGTTTGAACTATCAATATGAAAAAACAACTGCTTCTTTGATGGCAAATTATGTTGGTGAACGTCATGATGAACGTGGCAAAGTAAGACCTGCACTTTATACTGACTTGCATTTTACTTATGCTCCGGAAAAAAATCAAAAAGTATTCTTCCATTTGAACAATTTGTTTGATAGAGCTGATTATACCACTGGTAATGGTCCGGATTCTGAAACTTATGCATACTATGCAATGGGGCGCAACTTCATGCTCGGTTACGAACTCTCCTTCTAATAGAACCATTAATATCTCTCCAATGACGGCGCTTTACGCGCCGTCATTTCCACCTAACAACAAAATATTCAGAGTAATTGCTGATATACTCCTCAAACAAATACTTCCAGAAAGAAGTTTATATAATGAAGAAAACTTTATTTTTACTGCTTGGTTTACTCGCTTGTTTTGTACTTGGCTGTGCAAGCGAAAGCAAACCACTTGAAAAAGAAAATAATACAAGCGCTGCTTACAGCGTTGTTGATGATAGAGGCAAAGTCTTTAATTTTACGGAACCGCCTAAAAGGATGATGACTACAAGTCTTGCTTTTCAAGACATCCTTTTAGAAATGGTACCTGTGGAACATTTTATTGCTACTTCTATTTCTGCAGCGGATCCTAATTACTCTATGACTGCAGATATTTCTAAAAAGATTCCTAATAAATATCGTCCGCGTATTACGGTAGAGCAAGTTTTAAAATATAAGCCCGATTTGTTTTTGACAACACCTTTAACTAATCCGGAAGTAAGCAGTACTTTGGAAGATATGGGCATAAAAGTTTTTATGCTTAACCAAGCAGATACTTACGACGATATAAAAAAGAGCATTGTTAAATTAGGTAAGCTTGTTAACGAAAATGAAAAAGGCGTTGCCATACTCCAAAAGATGGAAGCTGGTGAGAAAGCTTTGGCTGAAAAGCTTTCTGTCATTCCTAAAGATAAGCAAAAGCTTGTAGTACAACTTACTTACAGCGGTACTTATGGAATGTTGCAAAATATTTTTGGTATGCTTTGCGACTTGTCCCATTCTCGTAATGGTATGGAACTTATGCCAGTTCGTTCCAGTATGCCTGTTAGTAAGGAAAAGATTGTGGAAATGAATCCCGATGTTTTGTTTTTGCCATCTTGGGATGCTAAAGGTAGTCAAGATTCTGATACTTACTTTAAACAAATTGTAGCGGACCCTGCTTATAAGGATTTAACCTGCATTAAAAATAATGCTATTTATAAATTCCCTGAACGCTATCGTTACTGCACTTCCCATCATATTTTGGAAGGTGCGGAATATATGGCGAAGCTTGTTTATCCGGAATATATAAAATAATTGGAGTGATGATATGTCACAAGCTGTTATTGAAATTAAAAACTTGACCATTGGCTACGGGGAACGACATGTTGTTTCTGATGTAAATGCTTCCATTCACGAAGGCGAGATTGTTGGCATTATTGGTCGCAACGGAGCAGGCAAGAGCACCTTGCTTAAGACTATTCGTGGACTTTTGCCCAAGCATAGTGGCGAAGTGACTTACCTTGGCAAAAAACTGGAAGAGTATCATGAAAAGGAACTTGCTTGTAAGGTTGCGTACCTGCAACAACATGTGGAAGTAGGTTTTGGTTATACAGGACAGGATATTGTTTTGGCAGGTCGCTATCCATATATGAAATGGTATGAGAGCGAAAGCGAAGCAGATAAGCAGCTTGCTCTTGACTGTATGGATTACACAGGAACTTTAGAATTGGCAGATAAGCCTGTAACAGAAGTAAGTGGTGGTCAAAAACAACGCATTCTTTTGGCGAAAGTACTTGCTCAACAAACACCAATTTTATTTTTGGATGAGCCTACTACCGGATTGGATATGGTTTATCAGGAAGAAATATTCCGTTTTGCAAAGGAACTTGCGCAAATGGGCAAGACCATTCTAATGGTAGTGCATGAACTGAATTTTGCCGCTAAGTATTGCAGTCGCATTCTTCTTTTGGGCGAGGGCAAGCTTCTTGCCGACGCACCGCCGGAAGAAGCTTTTACAGAAGAACTACTCAGCCGAGCTTATGATGCGGATATTCAGGTAACGCGTAATCCGTTGAATAATAATTTAGAAATTACAACCAAAGTTAACGCCAAAGAAAAAGCAAAGGAAGACGCCTTGCTGAAAAAAATTTGTGCCTTTTAATTTTGGAATATAAATTTTATTTTTGAAAAGGAGTGATTTATTTTGAAAATCAATCTCAAAAAAATGGTGGCAATGAGCTTACTTTTAGCAGTAGGTTGTGGCTTTAGTGCAGTAGGCAATGCAGGCAGCTTTACTTTAAGTGAAGATGTAAAAGCTCCTACTGTTGCGTTAAAGCAAGCTGCGCAAATTGGTTTGCTTACCCACGAAACTGCGGCTCTCCAAAATTTGGAAAATAAAGATGCAATTCTTGTTATGAGTTTTGGCACTACCGTTAAAGAAACTCGTGAAAAAACTATTGATGCAACTGTTAACGCTATCAAAGGCCTTTATCCTGAAACTAAAGTTGTAGTTGCCTACACTTCCCACATTATCATTGACCGTATCAAGGCTAAAGAAGGTTTGGTTATTCCCACTCCGGAAGAAGCTCTCGCACAATTAAAAGCAGAAGGCTATACTCGTGTGGCAATGACTTCTTTGGATATTATCCCTGGTTTGGAATATGATTATAAAAAAGCTGTCTTCAATTTGTATAAAGACAATTTCAAAAAAGTCACATTCGGTACTCCGCTGATGTATTGGCAAGGTCAAGAAGATAAAGACGATGATGTTACAGAAACCATGCAAGCTTTGGCAACCCAGTTCCCGCAAGTTGGCAAGAAAGATGCTGTTCTTGTGATGGCACATGGTACTCCTCATCCGGCAAATGCTTATTACGCAGTAATGCAAGATAAGTTAAATACTCTTGGTCACAATAACGCTCTTATCTTTACTGTGGAAGGTTGGCCTTCTTTCGAAAATGCTTTGGAAGAATTGAAAGAACGTAAAATTAAAAACGTTACCTTGATGCCGCTTATGATGGTTGCAGGTGATCACGCTATTAACGATATGGCTGGCGATGAAGAAGATTCCTATAAATCCATCTTGAAAAAAGAAGGTTACAATGTTGACGTATATCTCCACGGTTTGGGAGAAAACATTGCTGTACAAAACCTCTTCGTTAAAAAAGCAAGCCAAGCATGGAAAGCACTGCAGACGATAGAAAAATAAAATACTCTGGAAATTGTTAGGTTAATATAGTTGAAGCCCTCTACCTTTTTGGTAGAGGGCTTAATAATTTTTCCCTTGAGTATATACCAACTATATAGTCTATAATTGCCAATATAATGGCGAGGGATTGTTCCCTTGATTGGCAAGCATAAGTAAGGAGGCTTTTATGAAAAAGATTTTAGTAATGTTATGCGCGTTGGTAGCTGTCTTTATGTTAAATGGTAATGCTTATGCCAATGATCAAGTTGCAAAACAAAAAGCTATTGATTGGGAGATTAGTATGATGCCCAAGCCGACAGCAGAAGAAGTAGAAGCTGCTCGTTGGAGTGTAGTTGTTGAAAATGATTTAGGTGTTTACGCTTACGATATGGGTTCCTTAGATTTTGGTTTAGATAAAAATGACCAATACGATAAAAATGTAGTGAATGTATTGGTAAAAACTGTTTTTACTAATAAGGATGTACTCAAAAAATTAAAACAAGACTATGCAGAAAAGCTTGAAGGTAAAGAAAAGGTGCTGTATTGCAAAATGGAAATGCAATACAAAATGCAAGAAAAAATTTATACCGTAAAGACCATGCAAGTTTTTACTGATAAAGATAGACAAATTGACGAAAAGAAAAACAAGAATAAGTTTGCTCCCATTCCGGAAAAATCTTTTGCAGAAGCATTGTATGAAGTATGCCAAAAATTTGTGGCTGATGTAGAAGAGTATGAATGTGCAGCACAAGAGCAAGCTGCAAAAGAAGCGAACAAGAAATAGTTAGGAAGTAAAGAAATGCGAATATTAATGATGGTACTGCTTCTTCTTACTTATGTGCAGGTAGCTTGCGCTGGTTTGAAGTTAGAAGCTGAATATCCGTACCATTTGGAAAAGAAGGGCGTACACACTGTTTATGAAGCAAGCACCGTCCCTCTTTATGTGAATATAGTAAACCATGGCAATAAGGAACTGCAGGAAGCAGATATTAAGCTTACTTTGCCCCAAGGTTTTATGCCCTTGTCTAGTGATAAATGGCAAGTACAAGAAGCTGGTGACAAAGTAATTGCTACTGCAAAATGGAGCTTGCCTGAAGATTACGGACAAACCTTTGACTTGCTATACATTGAGGCTCCGGAAGGAGTAGCCTTTGGTGAAAAGAAGGTACTGGTCGAAGCAAGTAGTGGTGCGTGGCAAGAAAGTAAGGAGCTTGTTTTTACTTACGAGGCAGGACAAGCAGCTGCTAGTTCCATTGTAAAAGGTAAACCTAAATTAGATAAACGTAAATTTAATTGGTACATTCAAAGCGTAACCTTCCCCGTGGATAATTTAGGTTTAAAGGATGACAGAGCAGAAGATGGCGTAATTTACGTGCGCGATACTTCTCTTGAAGGCTTCCGTAACCGTATGACAGGTGATGGCGCGACAAATTGGTCCGCTGTGTTTAACCATCCTGCGGCACATTTGCTTCTAGAATTGCGTAATCCTCAAAGTGATGTGCGTGTTTTGAAGTTCAAGGCAGAACTTACTGATAAAAAAACAGGTGAAGTAGTACCTGGCTTGTGTACTGCCGGTAAAGTTAGTGATGATGCAGAGCAAGGCTGGCAAGAAGATGCTGTTGAAAACAAAGAAACTACTGCAATAATTTCTTTGGATGGTAATAAGGCTCCGCGATTTATTCTGCCAATATATATGGACTACCTGAATATTTTGGAAGGCGAGTATAATTTGCGCATTACCTTAATTGGTAATGGACAAGAAAAGCTTTATGAAGCACCGATAATCGTTGCTAAAAAACATAGTATTGGTTTGGTTGCAGTAGGCTTTGCTTTTGTATGCTTAGCTTTAGTTTTTGCTTTTAGCTATAAAATTAAGAACACTATTTATAAGATTGGGGCAAAAGGTGCGATTACAGTTGCCCTTTTTGCGGCAATCGCCTTTGGCGGTATTACATTGCCAACTACCATTTTGGGCGATATTTTACATGTGTTTTTAGGACCGTTCTCCGGATTGGTTACTGGTCTTTTAAATGGCGTGCTCCAATATCTTTTGATAATGTCTCTTTTGATTTTATTCCAAACACCAGGCGTGCTTAGCCTGATGTATGTGGTGAAGTTTATGCTTTCCGGTTTAATGTTGGGGCATTTTTCACCTTTGGGTATTTTAAGCTGCTGCGTTTACATCGTAGTACTGGAAGCAACTTTGTACTTGAGTGGCTTTTATAAACAAAATCATTCCAAAAATAATTATATGTTCTTCATCTGTTTAATGATGGGTGTGGCTGATGCCTTGATTACTTTCGTAAATCTTGAGCAGATGATGTTCTTCTATCGTTTGTATTATGCTGATTGGTATTTAGCATTGTATATGTTGATTAACGGTTTGCTTTACAGTGCGATTGGTAGCTGGCTTGGTTACAAGCTTGGCTTGAAGCTGAGACAAGTAATGGGGGAATAGCTTATGTTAAAAATTGAAGATTTATCCTACCGTTACTTAAGTCGTCATAAATTTACTCTAAATAAGATTAACTTACAACTTGCCGAAGGAGAAATGCTCCTTCTGGCAGGACGCAGTGGTTGTGGCAAATCTACTTTGATTAAAGCTATCAGTGGCTTGCTTAATAATCACGACAAGGGCGAACTGCGTGGCAAAATTTATCTAAACGGTGAAGACATCACTCATTTTACGCCGGAAAAGATTGGCATTATGGTTGGTACTGTGTACCAATCTCCAGATGACCAGCTTTTTGCTATGACTGTTGCCGATGAAGTAGGTTTTGCTTTGGAAAACCAAGGTTTAGAACCTGGCTATATTCGTGAGCAAGTAAGTGAGACCTTGCGTTTAGTAGGTTTGGCTGGTTTTGAAAGCTATAGTATTCATCAGCTTAGTGGTGGTCAGCGTCAACGCTTGGCCTTAGCTTCCATCTTAATTACAAAACCTCGTCTTTTAATTTTGGACGAGCCTGTTAGTCAGATGAATCCCCAAGGTGTGCAAGATTTCTTGAATTTGCTGCTCAAGCTTAATCGTGAAGAAAAGATTGCGATTTTGATGGTAGAACATCGTGTAAATGAACTTGCCGGATATTTTAAAAGACTTGCTGTAATGCAAGCTGGCAAAATTATTTACGACGGTGCTACTGAAAATGCTTGGAGTGTTTTAGATGGCAAAGAAAACATCGGCTTGCGTGAACCGCAAAACGTAAAACTTTGTCGTTTGCTTGAGCTTTCAGAACTTTCTTCTGTGCATCAAAAGGTAGTAAACCTTATAAAAGAAGAGTGTTCCATTTTGGAAGACGGCAGGAATGTTTGCAAGGCTTGTTCTAAAGATAAAAGGATTGTTGAAATTAAAAACCTTCATTATAAATATCCTGGTGCCAGTGCTGAAACTTTGCATGGTTTGAATTTTGAATTGTGTGAAAATCAGATTACTGCGCTGATGGGCTTTAATGGTGCAGGAAAAAGCACCTTGATGAATTTACTTGGTGGTTTGGCTACAGTGGAGCAAGGTGTTGTAAATCTTGATAACGCTCCTATTAGCAAAGGCTTGGGTAAAATTGGCTACCTGCGTCAAGAGCCTGACTTGATGCTTTTGGCAGATAGTGTTTGGGAAGAACTGTGTTGGAAAAATAAACACATTACTTCCGAAGAAGTAGAAGCCTTGCTTGAAAAGCTTAACTTACAAGATTATGCGAAAGATTTTCCTTTGGCGCTTAGTAAGGGACAACGCTTGCGTGTAGTTTTAGGTGCTATGCTTGCTAAAAAACCACAGCTTTTGCTTTTGGATGAACCTACTACGGGTCAGGATGAGCAAAGTTTAAATGAAATTAAAAAATTACTTTTAGATTATAAGAATAATGGTGGTTGTGTATTTATTTGCACTCATGATGTGGAGCTTGCTACTGAAGTTGCAGATAGAGTTATTGTTCTAAGTCAAGGACAGATTATTGCAGACGCTCCTACTAATGAAGTGTTAAGTAATCGTCAACTACTTCAAGCAGGTGGCTTGACTGCTTCATCTTTATTAGATGTTTGTCAAGAAATTAACGTTCCGCCGTGTATTGCTGCAGAGGAGGTGAAGTGCTATGTCAGTACGTCAGTTATGGGAAGGCACTGATGCCGCTCCTTGGATGCAAAAGTTAAATGGTCGCACAAAATTGATAGTGCTCTTTCTTTTCGCCATCCTGACGATTACCATAGATAATCCTCGCAGTTTGTTTGTGCTTTTTTCTTTGACCTTGGTATTGCATATTGCAGCAGGTACTTCCATTTATAAATGGAAGGTACTGGCAATTTTACTGCTCCTCGGTTTATGGGGAAGCATGTTTAGCCAAGCGCTATTCTTTGCCCAAAGTACACGCACTCCTTTGTTTGTACTTATTGAGCCAAATGCAGGGTTCTTGGGAACTTTGACCAGTGGCTTATATGTTTATCGAGAAGGCATTTTGTACGGAGCAGTGCAAGGCTTGCGCTCTGCAAGCATGATGAGCTTGGGACTTTTGGTATGCTGGACAAGTGACCCACGTCAACTTTTGCAAGCGTTGACTGCTTGGCGTCTTTCTCCGCAAGTTGCTTTTATGCTTGTAACAGCAATTCGCTTCTTGCCCGTACTTGCTGCCGAAACTGGCGAAGTTATTACAGCTTTGCAGTTGCGTAGCGATAGTCATAGTGGGAGAACTGCAATTATCAGACATTTGCCTTATATTGCTAAGCCTTTGTTGGCTCGTTGCTTAAGACGCGCCCAAACTTTGGCACTTTCCGTTGTCAGCAGAGGCTTTTTCCTCGCCAATGCTAATCAGCAAAATGTGGTGTGGGATTGGCGTGAAAAGCTGTGTTGTGCAACTTTAGGTGTACTTGTGGCTGTAATTGTTAGCAGTAAGATTTCTTATCTCTTGTCTGAACAAGGCTTTTACTTTGGCGTGTTAAGACAAGCTTACGATTGGACGAAATTATACTTATGAATAAACTAAAGGGTTGGATTGCCCTATTTACTTTAGCGGTGAGCTGGTGTGCCTTGTACTGGATTACAGGCAGCAGAACACCGTGGAATCAATTTAATATTAGCGATAACGAAAATAGTGTAACTGCTTACTTGGGTGATATTCCTGTAATCAATTATGATCGCATGGGCTTCACCAAGGCGCTTATTCGTTACATTGCTTCCGAAGATGGTTGGCTAGTAGGTACGGAGCGGGGCGAACTCTTCCTCTTCAACAACGAAGGTCGTCCTCTTTGGAAACGTTCTCTGGGTATTGGCAAGCTTATTTCTGCCAACATCACTAATGATAGTAAGATTGCCTTCATTGGTGAAAACAGTCCCGAAGGCAATCTTTATGCAATTAACGTTCAAACTGGTGACATTCTTTGGCAACATAAAGCTGCCGATTATGTAGGAACAGAAGCAGCTTTGCGTTCTCATCCTTCTATCGTTCATATAGCGGTGGATAAAGAAGATAATGTTTACGCTAATTCTTATCGTTTTAAAATGACCAAGGATGGGACTAGAAGCTACAATGCCAAGATGCTTGCCATTGCCAAAGACGGTAAGCTTTTATGGCAATATCCTGCCAACGAAAATATAGATTGTTGGATAAATTGGTGCGATGTTAACGACAACAATGGTAAGGTTGTAATTTCTACTTCTGCTTACGATTATCGTAAAGATATGAAATACAGGGACACCTTGTACTTTTTAAATAAAAAGACTGGTGAAATGATGAACTCCGTGTGGGTTCCTCCTGTTCCGCCTTTTGAAAATACTGTTGTGCGTAGCAGTCCCAATTATTCTAAGGATGGTAGATTTTTAGCTGCTTCCTGCAGTGATGGAAGAGGTTTGCTCTTTAATGACAAAGGTGATTTGTTGTGGTCTCGTTTTGTTTCCAAGCCTGCTAATGTAGATAATACTTGGATTAATGCTTCGGGACGCGATGGCTTTGTGACTGATTACGGCGTTGTCTTTACTACAATCAATACCTTTAACAGAGAGAACTGGCAATTGCCTACTCCTTTAGAGCATCCCAGTAATAACAGCATTTTCCTTTTTGATACTGATGGCAACTACAAGTATCAATTTAAAGCAGAAGGTACCATGGAAGAACTTGCTTTTGCGGATAATTTGGTAGCTTGTGCTGTTGGTCGTAACGTGCGTACCCATAATTACAAGGCTCACGGAATGCTTTTAGTAGATTTAAAGGATGGTAAGCAAAAGGTTTTCTTCCCGACAGAAGGACCTTGCCAGGCTATTGATATCAGTGCAGATAAAACTAAAGTTGCTGCTGTGGAAGCTCCTGTTTTAACTCCTGATGGAAAAATCTTAGGTGCTTATCGCTTGCACATTTGGGATGTTTCTCAAGGAGGTGGTAAGTAATGATTAAAGATTTTGTTGCTTACTATCGCCCGTATAAGTTGCATTTTACTGGTGTTGTGCTTGGTTCCTGTGTTGCAGCTGTTTTAGATTTACTTTTTCCTGTTATTGTTAAACACATTATGGATGTGGAGCTGCCACAAAAAAATGTAGATGGCATTTTGTATTGGGCAAGCATCCTTTTAAGTTTGTATATCTTTAACTTTGGCTTGCTTTATTGCATAAACTATTTTGGCCATATCATGAGCGCTTCCATTGAAAATGATATGCGCCGAGATTTGTTCCGTCATTTGCAAAAAATGTCCTTCCGTTTTTACGACAATGTTAAAACAGGACAACTGCTTTCCCGTTTAACAAGTGACATTGTGGAAATTAGCGAGCTTACTTACAGGGGACCAAACGATTTATTTATCTGTTGCATTACCATGGCAGGAACTATTGGTGTTTTGCTATGGATGAATCCTCAGCTTGGTGGTCTGATTGCTTTCTTGCTTTTGGTGAAGGCTGTGCACACAGTTGTTGTCAATCGAAAGATGAAAAATGCTTTTAGACGTAATCGTGCAAAGTCAGGCGAGCTTTCTGCTCAAGTTGACGAAGCTTTAGGCGGTGTGCGTCTTGTTAAAGCTTTCGCTGCAGAAAATGAAGAACTTGGTCGTTTTGTAGCTAAAAGTAATGAATTGCGTGATACTCGCATTAAATCTTATAAAGTTCTTTCCTATTTTAATAGCTCTGTAAATATTTTTACTAACGTTACCAATTTGGCTTTATTAGCTTGCGGTGCACTCCTCATTGTTGAAGATAAACTGACTTTGAGTGATTTGGTTGCTTTCCTTTTATATGTAAACCTGTTTATGAAACCGCTCCTGCGTTTAACTGTGTTTACGGAAATGTACCAAAGAGGTATGGCTGGCTTTGCACGCTTTTATGAAATTATCAAGAAGCCTGAAGAAATTACTGATGCTGATGATGCGATAGCTTGTGAAAATATTAAGGGCGAGATAGTTTTTGATAATGTGACTTTTGGCTATCTTGATAATCAAAAGGTTCTGAAAAATATTAATTTGCGTATTGCTCCCGGTGAGAAGGTTGCCTTTGTAGGAACTACGGGGGCAGGCAAGACCACTATTGCTAATTTGCTTTTGCGTTTCTACGAACCGGAGCAAGGAAGAATTTTGTTGGATGGTATTGATGTAAATAAATATCAACAACAAAGCTTGCGCAAGCAAATTGGTTTAGTACAACAGGATGTATTCCTGTTTTCTGATTCCGTGCAGTTTAACATTGCTTATGGCAAATGGAATGCAGATGAAGCTGAAATAGTTGAAGCAGCTAAGAATGCAGCGGCTGATGAATTCATCGGGCGTTTGCCGCAAGGTTACGCTACAGAAATAGGCGAGCGTGGGGTAAAACTTAGCGGTGGTCAAAAACAACGTATTGCCATTGCCAGAGTGTTCTTGAAAAATCCACCCGTCCTTATTTTGGACGAAGCAACTTCTGCTTTGGATACTAGAACAGAAAAACAAATTCAAGGCGCTTTGGATAAACTTTCTCAAAATCGTACAACACTTATTATTGCCCATAGACTTTCTACTATTATGAATACAGATAGAATTGTGGTGCTTAATAATGGTGAGATTGCAGAGATGGGTAAACATGAAGAGCTTTTAGCTTTAAATGGTATTTATAAAAAATTATATGATTTAAGCGAACACTGAAGGAGTTGAGGTAGTGGAAGAATATCAATTTTCGTATGGCAAAAACTTACGTTGTGGTTATACCACAGGAAGTTGTGCTACTGCTGCTTCTAAAGCTGCGGCAGTGATGCTTTTAACCGGTGAACCAGTTGAACTTGTGCGTATTGATACGCCTAAAGGTATTGTTTTGAATTTGGAACCTCTGGAAGTAAAGCGTAACGATGAATATGTTAGCTGTGCTATCCGTAAGGATTCCGGTGATGACCCGGACGATACCAATGGTGTGCTGGTTTACGCAAGAGTTGAAAAAATTGATGAACCGGGAATAAAAATCTGTGGTGGTGTAGGGGTTGGCAAGGTTACAAAACCAGGTCTTGCTTGTTCTGTAGGGGATGCTGCTATAAATCCTACTCCTCGTAAAATGATTACTTCTGAACTTACCAAGGTTATGGAAGAAGCAAACTACACAGGTGGTTTACAGGTAACCATTTCCATTCCCGCAGGGGTAGAGATTGCTAAGAAAACTTTTAATCCTCGTCTTGGAATTGTAGGTGGGCTTTCAGTTTTAGGAACAAGCGGTATTGTGGAGCCCATGAGTGAAAGGGCGCTTATTGAAACCATCCACGTGGAAGTAAAAGCCCAAAAGGCTAGGGGAAATAAAAACTTATTAGTCTTTTTCGGAAATTATGGTGAAGATTACTCACGAGATGTTTTAAAGCTTGATATTTCTGAAAGGGTAACTTGCAGTAATTATGTAGGTGAGCTTTTGGATTACGCAGTGTTCTGTGGTTTTGAAACTTTGCTCATTATTGGGCACGCAGGTAAGTTGGTCAAACTTGCTCAAGGTGTAATGAATACCCATTCCAAATACGCTGATTGTCGTACTGAAGTTATGGCATTGCAAGCAATGTTACATGGTGCTTCTAAAGAAGTGGGGCAAGAAATTTATGACTGCCTTACTACTGACGAGGTTACTAAAATTTTGAAGCGTGAAGGTTTATTTGAACCTGTTATGAAAGAAGTTACAAAGAAAATTGATTTTTACATGCAACATCGCGTGCATGGAAAGATAAAAACTGGTGCGTTAATGTTCTCTCATGTTCACGGAATTTTAGGTAAAACAGAATTTGCCGATGAACTGATGGAATTGCATAAACGTTAAGAAAAAGGAGAATGAAGAATGATTTATTTTATTGGTGCAGGCCCTGGTGCTATTGATTTGATTACTGTTAAAGGTAAAGAATTGTTGGAAAAAGCTGACTTGATTATTTACGCAGGTTCCTTGGTTAATCCGGGCTTGCTTGACTATGCAAAACCGGAATGTGTAATTATGGACAGTGCTTCTATGACTCTAGAA
The DNA here is from genome assembly GCA_045123075.1 of Phascolarctobacterium sp. Lineage (GTDB taxonomy): Bacteria > Bacillota > Negativicutes > Acidaminococcales > Acidaminococcaceae > JAHHUH01. The sequence goes on from JBGVIJ010000024.1 coordinate 18,599, forward strand.
GAAGTTATTGCAGCAATGGTTCCTGCTGCACAAGAAGGTAAACTGGTTGTACGTTTGCATACCGGTGACCCCAGTGTTTACGGTGCTCATCGCGAACAAATTGATTTGTTGCGTAGCTATGATTTGGATTTTGAAATTGTGCCGGGCGTAAGCTCTTTCTGTGCAGCAGCGGCAGCTCTTGATGCAGAATACACTCTGCCCAACGTAAGCCAATCTGTAATCATCACTCGCATGGAAGGTAGAACTCCCGTTCCTAATAAACAAAAAATTGCTGACTATGCAGCTCATGGTGCGACTATGGTAATTTTCTTGAGCAGTGGTATGCTTGAAAAATTGCAAACTGAACTTATTAAAGGCGGTTACACTGCAGATACTCCGGCAGCAATTGTTTACAAAGCTTCTTGGCCTGATGAAAAAGTTGTACGTTGTACCGTTGGTACCATTGCGGCAAGTGCAGCAGAACATAACATTACCAAAACTGCTTTGATTACCGTTGGTGGTTTCTTAGGTCATGAATATGAACGTAGTGAACTGTACAATCCTACTTATACTCATATGTTCCGTGAAGCTGATCCTAGCAAATTGAATTTGAAACCTGAGGTTAAATAAAATGCGTGCCGCAGTTTATTCCTTTTCCCTGCGTGGGGCGGAGCTGAGTAAAAAAGTAGGCGAGCTTTTAACAAGCATTGGTTATGATGTGTGTGTGGAAACTTTGCCAAAATACGCAGAAGAAGCAAAGCTTCCTGCTATGACTGGTAATCACTATCAAGTTACAGAAGAAGCTTTTAAAGATTGCCAAGCTATCGTTTACGTTGGCTCCGTAGGTATTGCAGTACGCTCTATTGCTCCCTTTTTAAAGAGCAAGCTGGTGGATCCGGCTGTAGTATCTGTAGATGAACGGGGTCTTTTCGTAATTCCCTTGGTGGCAGGTCATATTGGTGGTTCCAATGAACTGGCGCGTGTACTTGCAAGTCATATTGGTGGTCAAGCTTGCGTTACTACTGCTACCGATGTTAATGGACTCTTTGCCATTGACGAGTGGGCGGCAAGAAACAGAATGGTTATCTGCTCTTTAAATGCAGCGAAAGATTTTGCTGCTGCTCTCGTGCATAACGATGTTGTAGGTTTGTATAGCGATTTCCCCGTTGTTGAACCTTTGCCCCGTCAAATAGAGCTTACTACTGAAACTGAAAAGTACCCTGTGGGAATGGCAGTAACCTTGGATAAAACTGCGAAGCCTTTTGCAAATACAACTTTACTTTTGCCGAAGATAGTACATCTTGGCATTGGTTGTCGCAGAAATACTTCTTTGGAAAATATCGAAGCTCTTGTCTTGCCTGAACTTGAACGTCTTAAAATTGACAAGCGTTGCGTAGTAAATGTTGCTTCTGTGGATTTAAAAAAGGATGAACAAGGTTTGCTTGCTTTCGCTGAAAAATACAAATGGCAAACTAAATTCTACACTGCTGCTGAATTGGAAGAAGTACAGGGAGATTTTACTCCCTCTGCTTTTGTAGAAAGCGTTGTAGGTGTAAGCAATGTGTGCGAGCGTAGTGCGGTGCTGGCAAGTAAAGGTGGCAAGTTGCTCTTAAACAAGACCAGTCTTAATGGCGTAACTCTTGCGATTGCTATTGAAGAAATTACTTTAGATTTAAATAAAACCGGTCTCAAGACCGAGTAAGGATGGTGCCTAAGATGGCTAAAATTTTTGTAGTGGGCCTTGGCCCTGGCGGCGTTGAACAAATGACTAAACGCGCTTATGATGCGTTGAACTCCTGTGATGTAATTGCAGGCTATCACGTATATGTAAATTTGATTAAAGAAGATTTTGCTGAGAAAAAATTCCTCTCTACCGGTATGCGTAAAGAAGTTGACCGTTGCAAGCTTGCTTTGGATGAAGCTTTGAAAGGCCAAACTGTTGCTATGATTTCCAGTGGTGACGCTGGCGTTTACGGTATGGCAGGCATTATGTACCAAGTTGCTGCAGATCATCCGGAACTGGAAATTGAAGTTGTTCCCGGTATTACTGCTGCTTGCTCCGGTGCTGCAGTATTGGGCGCTCCGCTTATCAGCGACTTCTGCCTTATTTCCCTCAGCGATTTGCTGACTCCGTGGGAAAAAATCGAAAAACGTTTGGATTGCGCTTCTCAAGCAGATTTCTGCATTTGCTTGTATAATCCGTCCAGCTTTAAACGTCACGATTATTTGCAACGTGCTTGTGATATTATGCTCAAAAACCAACGTGGTGACGTACCTGCTGGTATTATTCGCAACATTGGTCGTGAAGGCGAAACTTACGAAATCACTACCTTACAAGAATTGCGTGATATCCAAGTTGATATGTTCTCTACCGTTATCATTGGCAACAGCCAAACTCAAGTTATTAACGGTAAATTAGTAACCCCTCGTGGTTATAGACTGGAATGAAACCTGTAATCTGGCTCATTGGTGGAACAAGTGAAGGTCGTGCCTTGATTAAAGCGATGGCAGATTTAGACGTAGATTTATTTGTTTCCGTTGCTACTGATTATGGTGCGGAACTTATTGAAGCGCAGGACAATCTTACAATTATGGCAGAACGCATGGATTTAGCGAAGATGCGAACCTTTTTGCAAAATCATCAGCCTGCTTGCGTTATCGATGCAACTCATCCTTATGCTGCCATTGTAACTGCTACTGTTCAAGAAGCTTGTGCTTTGGAAAATGCTAAGTATGTGCGTTTGTTCCGTCCCGTAGGTGAAGCAGGTGATTACATTACCGTTCACGATTTTCCTGAAGCAGTAGAGCTGCTGAACCAAGTGGAAGGAAATATCTTTTTGACTACCGGTAGTAAAAACTTGAAAGATTTTACTGCTGTCCAAGATTACAAGGAACGTATCGCCTTACGTGTTCTGCCTATGGAAAGTTCTTTGCTTAGCGCTTTGGAGTTTGGTTATAAACCTGCAAACATCGTATGTATGCAAGGTCCGTTCTCTAAAGAACTGAATATCGCCATGCTGAAAAAGTTTAAAAGCAAATTTATGGTGACCAAGGATTCCGGTGAAGTTGGTGGCTTTGCAGAAAAGGTTGAGGCTGCCGAAGAAGCAGGAGCTAAACTGATTGTCATTGGTCGAGCCGTAGAAGAGCAAGGCAAAGGCTTTGTAGAAATTGTAGAAGACCTGCGTAAAAATTTTGCAGGCAAGTAAAAATAGATAAGGAGCAAGACTATGCTGCAAGTAAATATTGTGGGCATCGGTCCGGGAAACCCGGAGCTGTTGACTGCCGCTGCCCGTCAAGCAATTGAAAAAAGTAATATCTTGATTGGCGATAAGCGTATGTTAGCAGCTTTTGCTAACGAAAATAAAATTACTCATGCAACCATCAAGGTTGCAGAAATTGTAGAAGCTATCCAAAAGGCACAAGCTACTGATGAAGTTGCGGTGCTTGTTTCCGGCGATGTAGGCTTCTTCAGTTTGGCAAAGACCATCAGTGGCAAGCTTCCTGAATGTAATTGCACTCGTTACTGCGGTATCAGCAGTTTAGTTTATTTTGCCTCTAAATTGGAAATGTCTTGGGACGATGCCAAAATCGTAAGTATGCATGGACGTTTCCAAAATCTTGTGGCGGCAGTTGCTCATAACGAAAAAGTCTTTTCCTTAACTGGTGGGGATAATTCTCCTCAAGCCTTGTGTCAAAAACTTTGTGCTCACGGTTTAGGCGAAGTACAAGTTTACGTTGGTGAAAATCTTTCTTATAAAAATGAAAAGATTACCTGTGGTACTGCGGAAGAGCTTTGTAATTTAGAGTTTCCGTCTCTTTCCGTAATGATGATTTTAAACGACAAGGCTAATGATTTTGAATACGCAGTGCACGGTTTAGATGATGAACTATTTATGCGTAGCAAAGTGCCTATGACTAAACAGGAAGTACGCAGCGTATCCATGTCCAAGCTGCAACCTAAAGCAACTGATTTGATTTATGACATTGGTGCTGGAACTGGTTCTTGTTCTATTGAGCTTGCCTTACTTGCGAAAAAAGGTAAGGTATGGGCGTTTGAACGCAATCCTGTTGCCGTAGAGCTTTTAGGTAAAAATAAAGAGCTTTTTGCCTTAGACAACTTAGAAGTAGTTGCAGGGGAAGCTTTAGAAAATATCAAAGGTATGCCTGCTCCTGATTGTGTTTTCGTAGGTGGTAGTGGTGGCGATTTGTGCGATATGCTGGATGTCATTTATCAAAAGAACCCTGCATGTCGAGTAGTGATTAACGCTATTACCATTGAAACCTTAGCAGAAGTTGCTGCTTACTATAATGCACATAAGGATTACGAACTGGAAGTAGTAAATGTGTTTGCTGCTCGCAACAAAAAATTAGGTAACTATAATCTGATGATGGCGCAAAATCCTGTGTACGTGATGACTGCGTTAAAAAAGGAAGATTAACATGGCTGAAATGAAGATGCCTCGCTTTATGATTAGTGCGACCGGAAGTGGTTGTGGTAAAACTACAATAACCTGTGGAATTTTAAAAGCTTTAATGAACAAAGGCTTAAAGGTTGCTGCCTTTAAGTCTGGCCCTGATTACATTGACCCGATGTTTCACTCTAAGGTTATCGGTGCTAAAAGTCGTAATTTAGATGTGTTTATGCTTGGCAAGGAAACAGTACAGCTTTTGGCGGCGAAGAACGCTAGTGATGTGGACGTATCTGTTTTTGAAGGAGCAATGGGCTTTTACGACGGTATGGGGAAAACTGCAGAAGCAAGTGCCTACGATTTAGCACGCACTTGTGATGTACCTGTTGTTTTGGTCGTAAATGGTAAGGGAGCAGCGCTTTCCATTGCTGCGCAAATTAAAGGTTTTAAGGAGTTCCGTCAGGATAGTCATATTGTGGGAGCAATCCTCAATAATGTTAATCCCATGAGCTATGCATATTATAAGGAAGCAATTGAAGCTGAAAGTGGCGTAAAGCTTTTAGGTTACTTTCCTGTTTTGGAAAACTGCAATTTTGAAAGCAGACACTTGGGCTTGGTAACCGCGGAAGAAATTGGTGACCTGCAAGCAATTGTAGATAGACTTGCCTTGCAAGCAGAGAAGTCCCTTGATTTAGAAGGCTTGCTGGCAATTGCCAATGGTGCTTCCGACTTGGAGCATGTTCCTCAAAAGGTGGAAGCTATTGGCAAGGTGAAACTTGCTATTGCTCAAGATAAAGCCTTTTGCTTCTATTACCAAGATGCTTTAGATTTACTTAGCGAGCTTGGTGCAGAGCTTATTCCTTTTAGTCCTATTGCAGATAAGCACTTACCTGAATGTGACGGCTTAATCTTAGGTGGCGGTTATCCTGAATTGTACGCTAGGCAGCTTGCTGAAAACACAAGCTTACTTTCCGAAATTAAAACTGCTTTGGCAAATGGTTTGCCCTGCTTCGCAGAATGTGGTGGCTTTATGTATTTGCTGGAGCGTTACGTTGATGAAGGTTCTACCTATAACTGGGTAGGTGCAGTAGCCGGCGAAACCTTTATGACCAAAAAGCTGAACCGTTTTGGTTACGTAAAGCTTACTGCGCAAAACGACAATGTACTCTCTAAAGCAGGGGAAACTATTAACGGACACGAGTTCCATTATTCTGATAGCTCTAACAATGGTACCGGATATTTGGCAAGCAAAGCTTCCGGTAAAGGTGAGTGGAGCTGCGTGAATGTAAGTGAAACTCTTTACGCAGGCTATCCTCATATTCATTTGTGGGGCAATCCTGAGTTTGCTCGTAATTTTGTTAAAGCTTGTCTTGCTTTTAAAATGAAAAAATAATTTTACATTAGGTGATGTTAATGTTAACTTTGGCTGCCATTACGATTGGCTTCATTTTAGATTTAATAATAGGTGATCCTCATAGCTTACCCCATCCGATTTGCTTGATTGGCAATTTGATTAGCTTTTTGGAAAAGGGTTTGCGTAAAATATTTGGCTATAGCGAAAAAGGACTGCTTTGTGGTGGTGTGGTATTAGTACTCCTCGTAACAAGCACCTGCTTTTTAGTTCCCTTTGCCATTTTAAAATTGGCAGGGATGGTTAATCCTTGGCTTGCTTTTGCCGTGGAAACTATTATGTTTTACCAAATCTTTGCTACCAAATGCTTGCGTGATGAAAGTATGAAGGTTTATTACGCTTTGCAAAAAGGGGATTTAAATGAAGCTCGATTGATGCTTTCATGGATTGTTGGTCGCGATACCAAGAATCTTACGGAAGCAGAGGTAACTAAAGGCGCGGTGGAAACCATTGCAGAAAATACTGCTGATGGAATTATTGCACCTATGCTCTATATGTTCCTTGGTGGAGCTCCGTTGGCGTTTTTGTATAAAGGCATTAACACCATGGATTCCATGGTTGGCTATAAAAATGATAAGTATCTGTATTTTGGTAGATGTGCCGCTAAATTAGATGATGTTGCCAATTTTATACCTGCTCGCATTACAGGTTTAGTAATGGTGGCAGCAGCATACTTTTTAAATTTGGATGCTAAACGAGCTTGGAAAACTTTTTGTCGTGATAGATATAATCATTTAAGTCCTAATTCTGCCATGACCGAATCTGTGGCGGCAGGTGCATTGAACATCCAGCTTGGTGGTGGTCATTTCTATTTTGGCAAATGGGTGCACAAAGATACCATTGGTGATGATATTAGACCTGTTAAGGCAGATGATATCGTTGCTACTAATAATCTGCTGTATATGACAGCGGTGCTTAGTTTGATTTTGTTTGCGTTAATTTATTTATTAAGGATTTTTCCTGTAGTTTGAAGGTAAAGGGTGAAGAGTATGTATAAGTACCAACATGGCGGAGACGTTTATAGCAACAAGATTGCTCCCAATGGGAAGCCTTTTGTAGATTTTTCTGCTAATATTAACCCTTTGGGAATACCTAACGGAATTAAGGTTGCTATTAGAAATGCTTTAAGGCAGTGCGTAAATTACCCTGACCCTTTTTGTAGAGAGCTTCGTAGTGCAACAGCAAAGTTCTTAAAAGTGGCGGAAAGCAATATTTTCTTCGGTAACGGTGCTGCAGATGTGTTGTTCCGTTTGGCTTTAGCCTTGAAACCTCGTAAAGCTTTGCTTTTAGCTCCAACCTTTGCTGATTATGAAAAGGCCTTGCGCTCTGTAGATTGCGAGATTGCCTACTATAATTTGCACGAGCAAACTGATTTTAAAGTTGGGCAAGGAATTTTACAGGCAATTACTCCCGATACTGATATTGTTGTGATTTGTAATCCTAACAATCCAACTGGTCAGCTTACAGAGAGAGAACTACTGTTAGAAATTCTTAATAAATGTGTTGAAGTAAACGCTAAGCTTCTCATTGATGAGTGCTTTATGGATTTTGTAGATGAGGATAAAGCTTTTAGTATGAGAGATTTGTTGAAGCAATATCCCAACCTGATTATCCTTAAAGCTTTTACAAAAACTTTTGCTATTCCCGGTGTGCGTTTAGGTTACTGCTTAAATGCTGATAAAGAGCTGCATAAAAGATTGCATCAATGCGGTCAAGATTGGAGCGTTTCTGTTTTGGCGCAGGAAGCCGGCAAGGCAGCACTGTTGGAAAAAGAGTATTTGGAAAAATCCTACAAGCTTATTCAAAGAGAACGTAAATATTTAAAAAGACATTTGAAATGTTTAGGGGCTAAGATATATGGCTCTGAAGCTAACTATATTTTCTTTAAAATGAAGCAGCCTGAAAACTTGGTTGAAGTTTTAAAGGAACAAGGTTATTTGATTCGCTCTTGTGCAAATTATAAAAACTTGGGTGAAGATTACTATCGTATAGCAGTTAAGATTAGAAGTTTTAACTACGGACTTATTAATGCGATTATGGAAGCGAAAAAAGATGCGTTCTTTACTAATGATTATTGATGGCTTAGGTGATGATTCTTTTGCTGCGTGGCAAGGAAGAACACCTTTTGAAAAAGCTGTACATTTAAATATGGATAAGCTGATGGAGCAGGGAAGCTTGCAGAAAATAAGCATTTGTGAAAATGACCTTGCCCCCGAAAGCTGTAGCTGCATTTTACGTTTGCTTGGTGTTGCTAAAGAGGATATGCCTCAGAATCGTGCTTATTTGGAATTACTTGCCAATGGCAGGGATATTTCTGAATATGAAATGGTCTTACGCTGTAACCTTGTGGCAGTGGATGAAGCTGGTTTTCTAGCAGGCTTTAATGGCGCAGGACTTACTGCTTTGCAAATGGAAGAAGCTGCTAAAATTTGCGATGATATTTTAAAAGACATAGAGTTCATTCATTTGTCTGAATATCGTAATCTGCTGATTATGAATAAGGAAAACAATGTGCTTGCTTCTAAAATAAAACCTCCACACGAAAGTGTAGGGGAGAATTTGGAGGAGCTGCTTTCTGAAATAAAAGGAAGCTCTCTTTCTGTGAAGTATTTTCTTCAAGAGGCAGAAGCTCGTTTGAAAAAGTTTGCTCACGATGGCTTGCACTATACACTTTATCCTTGGGGCGTTTCTCAAAGACAAGGTTTGCCCAGTTTTTACAATCTCCATAAATTAAGAGGTAGCGCTGTCTGCAAGGCGGAGATTGTCCGTGGCATAGGTAAAGCTTTGGGAATGGAAGTGCTTGTTCCTAAAAATGCAACAGGCGATGTTGATACAGATTTGTTTAATAAAGCAGAAGCAACCGTGGATTTGTTGAAGCAATATGATTTTGTATTGGCTCACTTTAACGGAACGGACGAAGCTGCTCATCGTTATGATGCATTGGAAAAGGTTGCGTTCATCGAGCGTATTGATAAGGAATTTTTAGGGACTGTGTTGGATGCGGTGCAGGAGCCTTTAAAAATAGTAATTTGTGGTGACCACGTAACCAGCTCTGTAACCGGTAAACATGATAGGGGAGTAGTTCCTGTGCTTGCCTGGTGTTCAGAACACGCTACGAAAAAGTTAGAAAATTATCAAGATATCATAAAATTTTTAATGAAAGAGTGTGATTAGTATGGCAAAGGTAATTATGGTACAAGGCACGATGTCTAATGCAGGCAAAAGTTTGGTAACAGCAGGCTTGTGTCGTGTGTTTAACCAAGACGGCAAAAAGGTTGCACCCTTTAAATCTCAAAATATGGCGCTTAACTCCTTCATTACTAAGGAAGGTGCAGAAATGGGACGTGCCCAAGTTGTGCAGGCAGAAGCTGCTGGCATTGAACCTAGCGTGCTGATGAATCCTATTCTGCTGAAACCTACTAGTGACAGCGGTTCCCAAGTTATTGTAAATGGCGAGCCTATCGGTACTATGAGTGCAGGTGAATACTTTAAAATGAAGCACACACTGCGTCCGAAAATCATGGAAGCCTACAACAAGCTTGATGAAGCTTTTGATGCCATTGTTATTGAAGGTGCAGGTAGCCCTGCAGAAATTAACATCAAAAAAGATGACTTCGTTAATATGGGCATGGCGAAGATGGCAAAAGCACCTGTACTTTTGGTAGCAGATATTGATCGTGGCGGCGTTTTTGCTTCTATCTACGGAACCTTGATGCTTTTGGAAGAAGATGAACGTGCTTTGGTAAAAGGTGTTATTATCAACAAGTTCCGTGGTGATGTAGAGATTCTTCGTCCCGGTTTGAAGATGATTGAAGATAAAACAGGTGTGCCCATCGTAGGTGTACTGCCCATGCTGCACGTAGATATTGAAGATGAAGATAGTCTGTCCGAACGCATTAGTGGTCATAGTGAAGTGAAGTTGATTGATATTGCCGTAGTGCGTTTGCCCAGAATGTCCAACTATACTGATTTCAATGTGTTTGAACTGATTCCCGGTGTGTCCTTGCGTTATGTAAGTGGCGTGCGAGAACTGGGCAATCCGGATATGATTATTATTCCCGGTACAAAGAACACCATTGGCGATTTGAAATGGTTGCGCCAAAGTGGATTGGAAGCTTCTATTCTGAAAAAAGCTAATGATGGAACAGTAGTCTTTGGCATTTGCGGTGGTTACCAAATTTTAGGTAAAAATCTTTCTGATCCATTGGGCGTGGAAGATGGCGGCGACGTACCCGGTATGGGACTGCTTGATGCAGAAACCGTCTTTATCGAAAAGAAACGCACCATTCAAATGGAAGGCAAGTTTGGCGAAGTGCAAGGCATATTTGCTAATTTGAGTGGGAAGCCTTTGTTTGGCTACGAAATTCACTCCGGTGTAACTAACGTATTTAATGAAGAAAACTGTTTGACCAGCATTAAGCCTATCCACGAAGCTGGTGAAGTTTTCGCAGAAGGTGCACAAACTGTTAACGATAAATTGAATGTTTACGGTACTTACGTGCATGGTATTTTTGACTGCGAAGGTATTGCTGTTGCCATCGTAGAAGCGTTGCTGGCGAAAAAAGGCTTGAAGATGGACGATGTGAAGATTATTAATTTTGCTGATTATAAAAAGCAACAGTACGATATTTTGGCAGATAGCATCCGTAAAAATCTTGATATGGAAAAAATTTATGCAATCTTGGAAGCTGGTGTGTAAATGCAAGAAGGTGGCTTGATTCATATTTACTGCGGTGACGGCAAGGGCAAGACTACTGCTGCCTTAGGTTTAACTGTGCGCTGTGCAGGTCATGGTAACAAGGTGCTTTTTGTACAGTTTTTAAAAAGCTGGGTAACAGGCGAGCTGAACAGCCTGAAGCTTTTTGCAAACGTGGAAGTGTTACGTGCTAAGGAAACTGCTAAATTTACCTTCCAAATGACGGATGAAGAAAAAGTACAGGTTACTAAAGATCATTTGGCGTTGTTTGAAGTTGTTAAAGCTAAATGTATAAACGAAAAAATAGACTTGCTTATTTTAGACGAGATTGTTGGTGCTTGTGATAGAGGTGTCTTTGATAAAGAAGCCTTGGTAGATTTTTTGCAGAACAAGCCCCAAGAATTAGAGGTTGTGATGACGGGCCGCAATCCTTTTCCGGAATTGGTAGAGCTTGCCGATTACGTATCAGAAGTTTGTAAACGCAAGCATCCTAAGGATAAAGGAATTATGGCTCGTAAAGGAATAGAAAGGTAGTGTAAAAAATGGAATTACAAAATGTATTACCTGCGGATATTGAAAAACGCAGTATGGAAATTATTGGCGAAGAATTGGGACAAATTCATATTGACGAAGAAAAGCTGGATATTGTAAAACGTGTTATTCATACTTCTGCAGACTTTGATTATGCACGTACCATGCTTTTTTCTGAAGGCGTAGTTCCAAAAGCTTTGGAAGCTTTGAAAAAAGGCGCAACCATCGTAACCGATACTAATATGGCTTGCACCGGTATTAACAAAATGGGCTTGAACAAACTTGGCGCGAAGGCAGTATGTTTCATGGCAGATGCAGACGTTGCTGCTCGTGCCAAAGAAGCTGGCTCCACCCGTGCAGCAGCTTGTATGGAAAAGGCTTGCGAAATTGAAGGTCCTGTTATCATTGCCGTTGGTAATGCTCCCACTGCGCTGGTTCGTCTTGACGAATTGGTAAAAGAAGGCAAAATTAAACCGGAGCTGGTAATTGGTGTACCCGTTGGTTTTGTTAATGTAGTTGAATCTAAAGAAATCATTATGCAAACCGGTATTCCTTATATCGTAGCGAGAGGTCGTAAGGGTGGTAGCAATGTAGCTGCTGCAATTTGTAACGCTTTGATTTATAAGTTGGTGGAAAGATAAAATTGAACTTAAAAATATAAAAAGTCATTGGGAATACTAAATTCCTAATGACTTTTTATTTTATGTGGGTGTAATCAATAGAACATAAGCATGTTAGGAAACATTAAGCTGTCTATTGCATAAACCAACAGTGATTTTTTACTTGTTTTTTTTTTTTTTTGGATAAAGATTACAAAAAAGCTTGAGTGTATAGCTACTATATGGGGTACAATATTATAGAATAGGAAGGCTATGCGATAATATGTACTGATAAATATAAAACACTTAGTTATTAAAGATATATTGTAAGGTATAGAATGACAATGAACCAAGAGAGAAAGCTGCCTTTTGTATTGTGCCTTTCATATGCGTAAGGGAAAAAACAAAGGGTGGTTTTTAAACGAAGGAGGTGGATGTATGAATTACAAAGAACTTAAATATTATATTGAGCAATTAGAGGGTATGGAAGCAGAAAATGTTACGGTAGCCAAGAAAATGCTTCTTGATATTGCGAAGGAAGCACTTATTTATCGTAAGCAGAACGCCGTAAAAGCGCGATCAAAATTTGTACAACCAAAATTGAAATCAATGTAATTTTCAAGAGCAATAAATAGCATTTGCTTACTTTCAACAGAAGCCGTAAAGTCGGTTTGCTCTGAAAATAGAATATAAAATTTCGCTGTAGGACGTAATTTTATCGTAAGATGGAACACGATAAAATTAGGTCTTTTTTTATTTTGTGGATGAATGGAGAAGATGTTATGAAAAAGCATAAGAGCAACCAGAGTTTGACTTTGGCGATTGCTTTTGCATTGGGCTGCTGTGTTTTTAGTACGAGTAATGCCTTTGCAGAAGAATCTGCTGCAAAAGCTGAGCTCGCCTTTGATTTGGAAGGAATTACAGTTGAAGCTGCCCGTCCTGATTGGGAAAGCAAGCTTTCTCCCGGTAGTGTTACTGTTATCAGACCCGATGACTATAAAGGTGAACAAAAAACTTTGCCGGATTTGATGCGTAAGGTTCCGGGCGTGCATGTGCGTGAGGTAAATGGTAAAGGGCAATATACCACTGTTACCGTTCGTGGTTCTACTGCGGCGCAAGTGGGCATATTTATTGACGGTGTACTTAGTAACCTTGGCGGCGATGCGGCGGCAGATCTTTCTACTATTCCTGTAAGTAACGTAGAACGTATTGAAGTTTATCGTGGTTATATTCCTGCTCGTTTTGCAGGTACTTATATTGGCGGTGTCATTAACATTGTTACTAAGAAGCCTGAAAAAACAGATGTAAATATGGAACTTGGCAAAAGCTCCTATGGTGGTAAAAAAGGTGCTATAGAAATTTTTGCACCTTTGGGTGATGGTAGTTTAATGATCGGCACAAACTACGAAAGCAGTGATGGTGACTTTAGATATGAAAATTATGCTGCAATAGCAAATAGAGAAAAATATGCTGGTTTTGTAGAAACTTACCACAATAAGGTTGTAAATGATGATATTGAGAATATGGAGGCTTATGGCTTTAAGGGTGATAAGAATCAGTGGATAGAGTATGTTAATAATGGTGTGTTTTTAAACGATTACAGGGATTCTCTACAAAGCAAAACTTTTGATTCTTTTATTTCCACAATAGGTGAAAACAATTTAATTAATCATTACGGTTCTGATTATTATTTAAAAGCAAGCGATGATTGGAATAATAATAATCAAATTATGGGTCAAAGTAAGGATATATTTTTAAATGAATATGCTTTGAAGATTAATGATAGCGTTAAACCTGGTGATAATCCAGATTTGACAGCAAATCAAAAACTATTGGAAGAAGCAAAGAAAAAGTTATCTTATGCAGAAAATGCTGAACGTTCTAGAAAATATAATGATTATGAAAAAATAGATTCCATTATAAAATGGCAAAATGATAATTGGATGATTAAAGGTGCTTGGAATAAAACAGATCGCCATTTGCCAGACGGTTTGTGGTTAGGAAGCACTCCAAGTAATGCAATTCCTGGATATATTGTAGATGTATATGATGCATATAAATATGATAGCCGTAGACAAAAAATAGATACGAAAGAGTTACTTGTCCAAAATAGAAATACTGCAGGTAATTTAGAATGGGGTTGGATGTTAGATTATACCAACACATACAAAAGTTATCGGGCAGAACATGTGATGGATGAGGATGTTTGGGATGATGCTCCTTTTAGAAAATGGAGTGAGTATAATTCTAACAAATATAATGGTCAAATCGATGGTACTTATAAGCTTTCTGATAACAATATGTTAGATTTTCAAATTAACTTTTCTCATGAAAAAATGGATTTAGATGGGGATCGGTTGAATGAGGTATTGGAAGATGGAGATAGTAGTAGTATTTTTGCTCAAACGCGTAATAAATATGAACAAGATATTTTGAATGTGCAGTTACAGGATACTATCACATTGGATAAAGAATCTTCTTGGTTCATTACTCCCAGCATAAAATATAATCGTTCTACTATAACTGGTTACAGTGATGGTAAAAGGTTTGGAAGCGGTGATTATTCTTGGATTAGTCCAAAAGATGAACAAACAGATAGTAAAGCTACTTGGCAATTAGCATTAAAAAAAGAGTTTGATGATAACTTCACTATGCGTATGACAGGTGGGACTTATTATCGTTTATTAAATATGTATGAGATTGCTGGCGATGGTGCAGGGGTTTTGCCAGCTCCTAACAAAGACGGTGATTATAGAAGTTCTACTTTTCCTGTACCTGAAGAAGGTAAACAATTTGATGTAAGTGCTATTTGGAATGGAAATGCTTTGGGTGCAGATAATAGGACTACTTTAACATATTTCTGGCGTGATTCTGAAAATATGCTTCAATTACAACGTTATGGTAAAGATTATTGGTGCTATATGAATGATGTAAGGGGTACAGTTAATGGTGTGGAATTACAATCTAGCTTTAACTGGAACAAGTTTGATTTAGATTTACAAGCTACATATATGAAGGCAGATGCCCAAAAACGTAATAGTGCAACTGTTGGCGGATATAACTATATAGATGTTCAACCGACATATCAACCTAAATGGGAAGGTAATATACGCCTAACTTATAGACCTACTGATCCATTTGCAGTATTCACTGAGGTACATTATACGGGAGCATATTATACAAGTAATGCTCCTAAAAATGGAACTGGAGCATATGATGCTGATGCTGCTGGTGGTGAGGTAGATGATTTATTAGTATTTAATACAGGTATCAAGTATAAGTTAAGAGATAGTTGGCAACTTAATGTGGGATGTAATGATGTTTTTAATAATGGACCTAAGCAAAAAATTTTGACAGATACTAAAGATGGAACAATATATGTTAATACAGAGTTCCCGTTACAAGGAAGAACTTATTATATTACACTGAAACACAGTTTTTAAGGAGGGGTGTTTAAATGAAAATTAACTCACGAAAAAAGGCTGCGATTTTGGCTACAGTATTGAGTGGATGTATTTTTACCAGTGTTGAGGCAGCAACGATTGGTGTAGTTGGTGCTGATATAAACAATAGTGCTACTGAACTTGGAACCATTGAAGGTTCTTATGTCACATCATATATAAGTAATGTTCCTAACAAAACTGTACTTAAAGGACTGAATGGTGATACGGCCATTTTTAATGTAATTGATAATGGCAAGAGTTCTATTTATTTGAGGCAATATACTTATAGTTCTGTTGATTTAGCAGACAGTTATCTTATTGACCCTCAAGGTGATTGGAAATCAGGGATTGCAACTGGTACAGTTGCTTCGGCACCTAATGCTCATGGTGTGGCCAAAGCAAATGGATATATTTATATTGCGGATTATAACTTAGGTACAGTAGGTGTTGGTAGGGAAACGGACGATGGAAAAGTAGTTGATACAGGATATTTTGTAGACATAAAAAAGGATTTAGAACAAAATCTTGGTCAGCAATTTTCTCCTGATTATACTGTACATGGCGAAAGTGTAATTGTTAGTGGCAATAATTTATATGTCTTGGCAAATGTTAATCCCTATGGTGATACAGATAACTATGATCCAAGTTATTTGGTTAGATATATTATCGGCGAAGAAGGTAAATTAACTTATGCTGCTTATAAGACCATGGGTTATAATACCGACGTATCAAAATTAAATTTATATAATGGCTATATTCTAGCTACAGGTATTGGTGGGCGTCAAAATTATGGAAATCCCAATATTGCTACATCTTTGGATGTTGTAACACTTGCAGACGGCAGTGGTTATCCGTTGAATACTAAGAAAGTAACAGTTCCAGAAAATGTTTTAGCTGATAAAAGTGAATTTAGGGGATTAAAGATACTTCCTAATGGAACAGCTTATGTTTTGCGATACAACATAGTTACTGGTGGCGATAGTACTAATATGTATGTATATAAAACAACGGTTTCAAATTTACTTAGCTCCAAGCCTGTTGATTGGGAAAAAGTATATGAAGTAAAGGGAACTAATGGTTGGTTTAATAAAATAGAAGCTGAGTATTATACAAAAAGAGTATGGATACAAGAAGGTACGAAGATAAAAGTATATACTGATGGTGCAGAAGAACCAACGGTAGAATGGGATGTATCTGAGTTTAGTGATAGAGGCAAAGATGCTAACTTGTTGCAGTCATGGGTTGTTGTAAGCCCTGATGGTGTAAGTGGAGAAACTGCAACTTTAGTATTTGAAGTTGCTGAAGGATTGACGGCATCTTCTCGAACTATTACTAAAGTTGTTAATAATAATGCTGTTTGGCAAAATGATGCTAATTATAAAGAAATAATAAATGGTTCTGGTGATGGAGCTTATAGTAGTGTATATAACGATAAAAAATATAAATTCAATTCTGATAATGTAATTACTTTAAATACGGGCAACGAAGGTGATTTATATAATAACGTAATTGCAAATATATACGCTGAGGATAATTATGTGAATGTAAGTTCTGCTGGTAAGCTTACATTACAAAATAAGAATTATACATTTACCCCCGTTGCTGTTTATGCAGGTAATGGCAATAAAGTAAATGTTGATTCTAATGGAATGAACATTATAATTCAACAAATGCAAAGTGGTAACTCTCTTACTAATGCGATTTGGCTTGATCCTACTAAAGCTGGCGAAGGTGCTATTAACATTAATTCCGATGTTAATATTTGTATGGTAGGTGGCTATGGTGGCAACGGTATTGCGGTTCAAAAAACTGACCGCTGGGGCGAAGCAAGCT
Source organism: Phascolarctobacterium sp. (assembly GCA_045123075.1). Taxonomy (GTDB): domain Bacteria; phylum Bacillota; class Negativicutes; order Acidaminococcales; family Acidaminococcaceae; genus JAHHUH01. Next base: position 35,500 of record JBGVIJ010000024.1, read on the forward strand.
ATAGTGCTGATAAAGAAGCAGCTATCACAATTAATGGTGATGTTTCCATTAAAGGGATGGATAGTGAAAGTTGGGGCATTGGTTTAAATGAAGAAAATGTATTTTCTCGTTTCAATAATGCCGGTATCTTAACATCTGTTGAAAAAAGCAACGTTACTGTAAATGGTGATGTTGATTTTGATGTTTATGGCAATGGTGTTACTACTAATGCTAAGGATAGTGTTGTTACCATTAATGGCGGTGGCAAGATAACTGTGCCTTCCGGTATGAACTATGGTTACTATTCCTTGGCTTCATATCTCGGTACCATTAATATGAATACCGGTGCCGACGGAAAAACTCCAGGTAACAATGCTGTTCAATTGAATGGTGATGTTTTTGCTTTGAAAACTGGTGCGATTAATCTTGCACTTACTACCGATGATTCTCATTTAAACGGCATCGTAGATAATGGTGGTACTGTTAATATGTGGCTCCAAAACGGCGCAACATGGACAAACGAACAGAATAACATTCGTTACCATCAAGATAACGAAGATATTGGTAATAATTATGTTAGCCGCATTACAAAATTAACCGGTGGCGATAAAAATAAAGCAGGCGTGATTGTTCAAAACAGTACGTCAAAAGATATTGTTATAGATAACTATGCTGGTAACACTTTGGTCTTGTATACCAATAATGCCGGCTCTATTTTGGGTGGCAACTTAACAATTACAAATGCGGTTGTTGATTCCGTGGTTAATTTAAGAACCGATAGTAGTGGAATTAATACGAGTAGCCAAGAAACCTTAAATACCGTTTTGGATAATTTAGCTAAGAAATTGTTCTACACTAACTATTCTCAAGGTAATTTGGAAGCTTTTGTTCAGATTTCTGAAAGTTTGACATCTGCTTCTGCGGCAAAATATTTCGGTGATGTAAAATTCAGTGGAGAACTTGGACAAGGTGGTTTAGACGGCAATGCTCAAGGATATGGTGATTTTACAGATAATAATACCGACAACAAAGAAATTAGTGTTAGTGAGAGCCTTTGGGGTGGTAACAATAATGCGGATAATGTCAGTGTAAATATTACCGGTAACAGATGGAGCGGTGATAATAGCGGTAAAAATACTAATATAACTATAAATTCCGATTATGAGTGGAGCGGAGATAACTTAAAAGATGCTTCTGCAACTGTTAGTGGCAAAGGTACTTGGTCAGGTGATAACTTTGGCGAAGCCGAAGTTTCGGGTATCACCTGGGAAGGCAATAACAGTGGAAGTGTAGTTTACAATAGTGGCACTTGGAAAGGTGTTAACAGTGGCGAAGCAACGCTTAATGCTGATTGGGTCGGAAAAAATACCGATGAAGGTCAGATTATTATTGCTTCCGGTAAAACTTGGAGCGGCACTAATACTGCAACTAAGGGCACAGTAAGCGGAGCCGGTACTTGGAGCGCTAATAACCAAGGCACAGTAACCGTGGAGGGTATTACTTGGATAGGTGACAATGAAACCGGACATACCGCTACATTAAAGAGTGGTACTTGGAAAGGTAACAACGCCGGTAAAGCAACTTACAAAGGCGGTACATGGACAGGTAATAACACCGGTAGCGTAACTTACGAAGGTGGCACTTGGAGCGGCACTAATAGCGGTGAAGCAATACTCAATGCTGATTGGAACGGAACCAATACTGGAGAAGGTCAGATTACTATTGATTCCGGAAAAGCTTGGAGCGGCGTTAATACTACAACCAAAGGAGCAGTCAGCGGAAGTGGCATTTGGAGCGGAGCAAACCAAGGAACGGTAACCGTAGAGGGTATTACTTGGACAGGTACTAATGAAAGCGGAAATACTGCAACATTGAATAGTGGAACATGGGAAAGCGACAATATCGGTTCTGCTACAATCGCAGGCGGTGAATGGTCGGGTTCAAATACCGGTAACGCAACGATGAGCGGTGGTACTTGGAAAGGTAACAACGCAGGTAAAGTAATTTACGAAGGTGGCACGTGGAGCGGTGCTAACAGTGGAGAAGCGACACTCAAAGAAAATTGGAACGGAACCAATACCGGAGCAGGTAAGATTACTATTGATTCCGGAAAAACTTGGGGCGGTGCTAATGCTGCAACCGATGGCAAAGTAAGTGGTAGCGGTATTTGGAATGGAGCAAACCAAGGAACAGTAACTGTAGATGGTGTTACTTGGGGCGGTAACAACGAAAGTGGACATATAGCAACTTTGGATAGTGGTAAATGGGAAGGCGACAATGCCGGTACAGCAACCATTAAAGGTGGCAAATGGGAAGGTTCTAATAGCAAGAGTGCAACTATAAATGGCGGCACCTGGAGTGGTGCAAACAATTCCGGTGCGAAAGCAACCTTGAACAATGGTAGCTGGAGCGGTAATAACGCAGGTACTGCAACTATTGAAGGTGGTACTTGGAAAGGCAGTAATACCGGTAGCGTAAATTACAATGGGGGCAAATGGGATGGCTCCAATAGTGGTATTGCTACACTTAACGTTGATTGGGGCGGAACAAATACCGGAGCAGGTGAGATTGAAGTATCTGGTGGTAAAAACTGGAGTGGCGCTAATACTGCAACCAAAGGCGTAGTAAGCGGTAGCGGTAGTTGGAGCGGTAATAACCAAGGAACTGTAACCGTAGAGGGTATTACTTGGACAGGCGCTAACGAAAGCGGATATATTGCAACGTTGAACAGCGGCACATGGGCTGGAAATAATTTCGGTACTGCTAACATAACCGGTGGCATATGGACTAAAGATAATAAAAGCGGTGCAACCGTTATTATGACAAAAGGTACATGGTCCGGTAATAATGCCGGCAAAGTAACTTACGAAGGTGGCAACTGGAGCGGCACCAACAGTGGCGAAGTAAAGCTCATGGCTGATTGGAACGGAACAAATGCCGGAGGGCAAATTATTTTCGAGGACGGAAAAACTTGGGGCGGCAACAATACCGGAACCGGTGGCGAGATTGGCGGTAATGGTGTATGGACCGGTAACAACCAAGGTAACGTTAGCATCAGTAATATCAGCTGGAGCGGTAACAATGTTGCCGATGATGGTGTAGTTACATTAAGTGATGGTGCTGAATGGAGCGGAACCAATACTGCTACTGATTTTACTTTGAAAATGATTGGGAATTCAGTATGGAAGGTAGCAGGCACTGCAGGTGATACAGTAAATATTGCTAACTTTGTTGGTAGCTCAGCTAACACATTTGTTTTACGTAGCAGCAATACAGCAAAACCTGTTTTCTATATGGATAAGGATTCCGATTCCGTCAATATAGCAAATTATAGCGGTAGTGCGGAAGTTTGGTATCTCGATTACGATGCTGAAAATTATGATGTGACTGCTGTTAATGGCGGTAGCTTTACCATCTGTAACGCGGCAGAAGGTTCTCAAATCACTTTGGTTATCGAAAATCGTGATGGCAAGATTGATACTACTGAAGATACAAGCATCAACGATGCGTTGAATGAGTTGGCCCAAAAACTCTACTATACTGCCTATAAAAATAGCGAGAGATATTTAGACGGGTATGTAAAAATTGCCGAATCTTTGACAGCAGGTAGTGCTTGGACGGAACTTCAATCAGGTAATATTACTTTTGATAAAACTACGGGTCAAGGGTCTTTTGCAGACGGTAAAGCAAATCCCGGTGCGACTTATCCCGAAGCGCAAAACAGAGAAAACTTTACAAGTGCTTTAACGGGTAAAGCTTTCTTGGATGAAGCACAAAAAGAATATAGAAAACATGGCGTTATTAAAGAAAGCGCATCTGCCGAATATAATTTCACTAAAGCAAATACAACAGTTACAACTGTGGGTAGTGCTATTGATGCGAACAAAGACTTAACAATTAATCTTAACGGTAATGCTTTGGTTTTGAAATCCGGTGACGGTATCGCAACCATAAATGCGGCTAATAACGTTACGATTCAAGGTATTGGCACTTTAGAAGCTAATAACGGAATTAGCATTGCTAAAGATAAAAAATTAGCAGTAGTGCTGACTGATGCAAATGCTAAGTTACTTGCAAGTATCCTTACGAGCGAAGGCAATGCCGAAATAACGTTAAATGGAGGCACATGGACTTGTAGCAATGCCGCTAATGTTAAAGTTTCCAGTGGCACTTGGAATGGTGATAATGCCGGAAATTCAGAACTGACAGATATGTCTTGGTATGGAGCAAATGCCGGAACTGTTTCTGTAAAAGGCACTAGCATATGGCAAGGTAATAATGGTGGCACAGCAAATATCGGTGGTGGTACTTGGGAAGGTTTGAACCAAGGAACAGTCAATGTGCAAGGCGGTAAATGGCTTGGTCAAAACACCAATATCGCTAATTTAACAAGCGGTATTTGGGAAGGAGATAATGAATCCAAGGCAGTTGTTACTGGTGGCATATGGAAGGGTGATAACCAAGGCACAGCTACTTTAGAAGGCGGTACTTGGACAGGTGATAACAGTAATAAAGTAACGCTTTGTAAGAGTAGTGGTTGGGAAGGCAACAACACTGTGATCGGTACGGTTGAGTTTAATGGTGGCACATGGAAAGGTTCCAACAGCGGCACGGCAAAAGTAAATGCCGATGGATGGAATGGTGACAACGTTGATACAGGTACTGTAGAAGTAGATACCGGCATAACCTGGGGCGGCAACAACACTGCAACCGCCGGCACAATTAGTGGCACCGGCACTTGGAAAGGTGATAATACCGGTATAGCAACCGTAACAATTGGTGATTGGAACGGCACAAACAGCAGTATTGTAACTATTAACGGAACTACATGGATAGGAGGTAACGACGGAACTGCAACCATCAAAGGAGGCATTTGGAAGGGCATTAACAAAGGTACTGCTATTATTGAAGGTGGCACTTGGGATGGTTCTAACAATAAGACCGTAACTATAAATGGTGGTACTTGGAGTAGCACAAACAATGCAGATGCTGAGGCTACTTTAACTAATGGTAGCTGGAGCGGTGATAACGCGGGTATTGCAACCATTGAAGGTGGTATATGGACAGGTGCTAACACTGGTAACGTAACAATGACCGGCGGTACTTGGGATAAAGATAATTTAGGCGAAGTTACTTTTAACGGTGGCATTTGGAACGGTAATAACAGTGGCACAGCAAACATCTATGCTGATTGGAAAGGCGTAAACACAGGTGTTGCTATTATTGAAGGCGGTACTTGGGATGGCATTAACCGCAAGTCAGCAACTATCAATGCTGGAACTTGGAGTGGGATTAACGAGGCGACGGGTACAGTAGCCGTTAAAGGTGGTATTTGGAAAGGCTCCAATGCAGGTACTGCAACTATTGAAGGTGGTACATGGAGCGGCACAAATAGTGGTGTCGTAACAGTTAAAGGAACAAATTGGAGCGGTGATAATACTGGTACGGTGATACTCAGCAACGGAACATGGAGTGGTACGAATAATGCTACCGATAAGACAATCATTCTTAATGGCGGCAACTGGAGCGGTGACAATAACGGTGATGTTGAAGTAACCGGTACCGAAGGTATGTGGGAAGGCGATAATCTTAACAAAGTAAGTGTAAAAAACATTGATTGGAGCGGTAACAATCTTGGTGAAGCTATCGTTGAAAGTACAAATTGGAGTGGTAATAACGCCAAAGAAGGTACTAAGGTTAATTTAAATAAAGGCGCTGTTTGGAGCGGTAATAATACTTATAACAACTTCTCTTTAAATATGAATGGCAATTCCGTGTGGAAAATCGGAACAACGGCATCTAAAGTAGCCAACTTTGTTGGAACAGTTGACGGAAACGGTACACCGTTGATTGATATGACTGATAATAGTTCTGCCGATATTACCATCGATACTTACAGCGGAACCGCAGAAGTTAAGTATGATTATAAGTTGGATAATGAAGATACCTATGCTTATACGGTTTACGGCGGCAACATAACAATTGGTAAAGCGGCTCAAAACTCTAAACTTACTTTAGCGATTGATTACAGTGATGACATTGACTATACCGATGAAGACAGTCTTTATAACGTATTAAATACCTTGGCAGGTAAATTGTTATATACGAATCATAATGTTGATAGTAATTTGCACGGTTATGTAAGAATTAACGAAGGCTTGACTCAGGGTAACGTAGTGTATGTTGCGCAAAATGCTGAAATCAGTTATATCAGTACCAACGGACAAGGTAGTCTGAATAAAGAGACTTTGAAACCGGGTGCTACATATCCGGACACACAAACCAAGGTAGAGTTTACAACAGCAATTACTGGTGCCGCATTTGATAGTGATAATCAAAAAGAATATAGAAAATCCGGTGTAATTCAAAAAGAAAAAGGCGCCGTTTATAACTTTATTTTGGACACAACAACTGTTTCGACTGCTGCGGGTAGTGCGATTGATACACAAGAAGCAGTGACCGTTAAACTGAACGGTAAGAAACTTATTCTTGCAACAAGCGGTAATCCTGCAATCCAAGCTAATGACGATTTAACCATCAATAGTATTGGTGAATTAACCGCAGAAAATGGTATTAAGGTGGCCGGCGGCAAACAGGTGACCGCTATTTTGTCAGATTCTTCCTCAAAATTGAATGCTGACGTAATCGAAGGCAAAGTAAATCTTACCTTAAACAACGGCACATGGAATGGAGATAATGCAGGTGAAGTTATTGCAACCAATGGCAATTGGACAGGTGAAAACAATGGTACAGTAACTTTAACAAATGTTGCTTGGATGGGTGATAACAATGGAGAAGCGAATGTGACCGGTGGAATTTGGAACGGAGCCAATACAGGAACGGCAACCTTAACAGATGTTAATTGGAGCAAAGACAATAGCGGAACATTAACATTTAACGGCAAAGCAACTTGGAGCGGTAATAATATTGGCGATAACGCAATTGTTACAATGACAAAAGAATCGAAGTGGGAAGGCAGCAATAAAGGAAGCAATGCTACCATCATCATGGAGAACAATACTTGGCATGGTAACAATAATGGTGTTAATACTACTATTACTTTAGAAGGAGCGGAGTGGCAAGGCGATAACACAGCTCAAGCTACAACTGTCACTCTTGATAGTTCTGCTACATGGAAAGGTTACAATATCGCAAATGATTTTGCTTTGAATCTCAATAATTCCGTTTGGTATAAAACCGGAACAAGTACGATTGCAAACTTGAATGGTACTAATGGAATAGTTGATATGACTACAGGTAGCGGAGATGTAACCGTAAGCAATTATGAAGGTAATGTGGTAGTGCTTTACGGTCATACAATTATCGATGCAGACAGTATTTCTACCGGTAATAAAGCAGTTGTTGTTAATGGTGGTAACTTTACGATTAGCGAAGCGGATGCCGGTTCGCAGATAATTCTTCGAACCGATAGTAGTGGTTTGAATTTGGCTGTCGATGCCGAATATACAGAAAAGAATCTTGTAAATGCTACTTTGGCTGCTCTTGCAAACAAGCTTTATTACACCGAATATAGCGATACAGTGAAAAATCTTTCCGGTAAGGTTGAAATTGCCGAAGGTTTGACTTCTGTAGCTAAGAGTCTCCGTATTGAAGATATTACCTTTGATAAAGCCAATAATGGACAAGGACAATATGAATATACCAAGCTCTATCCGGAAGAACAACTTCCCGGTAGTAGCAATATCGATGGCGGCCTTGGTGCTGAGGACGAAAGCTTGAAAGATGTAGGCGTAGATAAAGGTAACGGCAATTACGAGTTTAAAAACGAAACTACAGTTACCGGTAACATTGCTGTAGATAGTAGTGCTGCAAGTCAAGATATGACTATAAATGCGGAAAACGTATTGAATTTGCAAGGTGCGCAAGTTGGTATTAATGCTGAAGGTAATGATGTTACAGTTGATATGCCGAGCGGCTCTATCACGGCAAGTGATACAGATGGTGTTGCAATTAAAGCGTATGATGCAAGCGTAAATGTAACTGGTGAGGTTAACATCAAAGCAACCACAGCAATCAATGCCGAGAATGGAGCAATCGTTAATGTTGGCGACGGAAACAGTAAAATTACTGTTGAAGGAAATATTACAGCTGGAACCGATTCGAAAGTAATGGCAATGTTTAGCGGAGAAGGTTCTGTCTTTGCAGGTAATGTTTCAGGTTCCGGCAATACAACTATCTATTTGCAAGATAACGCTTCTTGGCAAGGTAATAATAGTGCTGATGCCGATATTTACGTAGATGATTCCGAGTGGAACGGCGATAACACCGGTGAAGCAAGCATTACGTTGACTAATGGAGCAGTTTGGGAAGGTAAACATTCCGGTAATGAAGCATTGAATTTAGTAATTAATAATGGTGCAAATTGGAAGAACACCGGTTCTGCTGAAACATTTATCACAAGTTTAAGTAATGTCGGTGCGGTTAGCACTTTTGCAAGAACTGCACCTGCACCGGGCGTGATAGATATGTGTCAATCCGGTGCCGTTACTGTAGGAACGTATAGCGGTAACTTCACTTTGTTGTATGCTCATGACGCATCTACTCCTACGGATATTATCGGCGGCAATTTTACGATTAATGACGTAGCGAAAGACTCGGTTGTTACATTGCGTACCGATAGGGATGGTATTAACATTTATAACAAAGAAAAAGCTTTGGCTGTTATGGATAAATTGGCTAATAAATTGTTCTGTGTTAATAATGCCGGCAATTTAACGGCGAAGGTACAAATAGCTGAAAGCTTGACTGCAACATCCGCAGAAAGAGCTTATGCGAGTGTATTCTTTGATTCTGCAAATAATCAAGGCAAAATCAATTTTGATGATGATTCCACATGGTATGTGCCCTCCAGTCCCGAAATTTTCTACGGTGACAGTGAGACCGCTATGATGCGTGGTGCTAAATCAGCTATGGCATCTACGACTTTGATGTGGCGCAGTGAAAATTCCGATGTTCTTAAACGTATGGGTGACGTAAGGTTCGGCGGTGAAGAAAGCGGTATGTGGGCTAAGTATTATGGCGGCGAATCCGAATACGACGGGCAAAAAACTACTTATCAAACAAGCTATAAAGCATATCAATTAGGTTATGACAAAAAGCTTGGCAATGATTGGATTGTTGGTGCTGCAGTAAGCTATAACGATGCGGAACACAGTTATGACCATGGCGGCAGAGGCGAAGGCCAGGCAGTTGGCTTGTCCGTATACGGCGGTTGGCACGGAGATAAAGGTCATTATGCCGATGTAATGGTAAAAGGAACTCAACTTGACAATGAATATACCGTTTACAATGATACCAATCACGAACTGAACGGGGATTACTCAACCTGGGGCATTTCCGTAAGCGCAGAATACGGCAGAAGAATTGAACTCAAAAAAGGTGTTTATTTTGACCCGAGCGTTAAATTTACCTTAGGTAGAGTTCAAGGTAAATCTTACGATGCTGCCAGCGATTATCTTGACAGCGAAGGCAAATATAAATATCTCGAAGTTGAACAAGATGCGTTTAATACTGCTGTAGGCGAAATCGGTTTGGGCTTGGGTAAAGTTTATGGGCAAGGTATGCTTTATACAAAGTTAAGCATTGCGCATGAATTTGCTGGTGACTTTACTTCTACTTTCTCTGCTAAAGATGAACCTACAAGCGGTACTAAAGTTGATTTCGGTGATACTTGGTGCGAATGGCAGATCGGCGGTAGCGTGAAGTTAAACGAAGCTTCTTACGCATATGTAACATACGAAAAATCTTTTGGTGGTGATACTGCTACCGATTGGCGC